>JBIKPT010000041.1:0-19265 GCA_044357355.1 Chitinophagales bacterium | reverse complement strand
ATTTCTCTTTTTTAATAAAAAATATTACAAACAAAGAATATACTATTCGTCCTACCCTGGTTGAAGCCCCAAGAACTTACGGTTTCAGAATGGATATGACGTTCAATTAACACTAAAGAAATCTTATATTTATATAAACTTTTGTGAACTCACTGTAATGGTGTATTGTTCACAAAAGTTTGTTTTTTTTAGAGGTAATTTGAAAAAGTACGGTATTTTTGCACAAACTAATTGAAATGCACTATACCAAATTCATCATCCTTTTTATTTGCACATTTTTCTTACAACTGTTACTATCAGGCCAGGAAGCGATTGTTAAAGGTAAAATCGTTGACTCAAAAACAAAAGAAGGACTCATTGGTGTAAATATTACTTCTCAAAGTGAGATTTCTTCCATCTCAGATTTGAATGGTGCGTATGAATTAAAACTGGCAGAAGGAAACTACAAGTTAACGTATAGTTATGTTGGCTATCAGGATTTAATAAAAACTGTATCATTAAAAGCTAACGAAATCCTGGAAATGGATATTAGCCTGGAAGAAGAAGCCAGGAATGTTTTAGGTGATGAATTGGTAATCACCGGTTCCCTTTTTCAGAAAAAAGCCAGCGAAGAAGTAATTTCTATTGAAGTAATTCAGCCAAGACTCATCCAGAATACCAATGTTACCCGTATTGATGAAGTTATGAGAAGGGTTTCCGGTGTAAATGTAGTAGATGGACAGGCAAACATCCGTAGCGGAAGTGGCTGGTCATACGGAGTAGGCTCCAGGGTTGCCATTATTCTGGATGGACAAACCATGCTTTCTCCCGACAGAGGCGATACCAAATGGTCCTTGCTACCTATTGAAACAGTTGGGCAGATTGAAGTGTTGAAAGGAGCCTCTTCTGTTTTGTACGGCTCATCTGCTATGAATGGCACCATCAGCTTACAAACGATAGTTCCTACTAAAAAACCGGTGATGCGTTTTACTGTATTCCAGTCCTTTGTCGGCCCTCCAAAAAGAAAAGCAACCAAATGGTGGGATTTCCCGGTCATGAGTACAGGAACCAGTTTTATGAGAGCACATAAAGTAAACAACAATTTTGAATATGTGGTAGGCGGAAACATCTATGTACAAAATCAGCATTATCAGGATGGCCTGGAATACCTTGCAAGATTAACCTACAGAACTAAATGGATCAGCAAAAAAAATGACCGTTTAAGCTGGGGAGTTGCAGGTAATATGATGATGAACAGAGAAACTGAATTTTTCTACTGGCAAAATAAAAATGAAGGTGCGCTGAGAGCTTCCGCCATGAATAGCTTCAATAATATCCGTTTAACCGTAGATCCATATTTTACTGCTTTTGATAAAAAAGGCAATAAACATGAGATTCTCACCAGAATGTATTTTAATCGTCCAACACTTGGAGGTGCAAAAACAATTCTTCAAAATATTGACTACCGTTTCACCAAGCAATGGGATACTAAAAACCTTACATTAATTAGCGGTGCAAATGAGCAATTTATGTGGATAAATGTACCTGACTTTAAGGGATCTGCAGTTAAAGTGGCAAACCTGTTTGCAGGTTATTTACAACTCGACAAAAAGTATAAGAATCTAACACTCTCCACAGGTGTGCGATTTGAGTCTTTTGCCTATCAGAAAAAAGCAGGTGTTACTGGCGCTCAATTCAGGGATGCAAATGGCAAATTAAAATTTTATCTGCCTGGCCAATGGAGAGCTGGTTTAAATTATCAGGCAACTAAGAAAGCATCCATTCGATTTAATATCGGTCAGGCCTATCGTTTTCCAAGTTTTGCAGAAGGATTTGTAAACTCTCAACTAGGAAATTCCGACATCCATATTCCTGTAACAGATTTTATTCCAATTAGAGACACTTTTTATACTATTCAAAGAGATTCGGTAGTTCCCAGATCCACTCTTGCCGTACTCTCAAACACGGAATTAGTTCCTGAATATGGCTGGACATCTGAATTCGGATATCAGCAAAAAATGTCATCTAAAAACAATATCTATCACGGCTTGTTTGACATTGCATTCTTCTGGCAGCAATATAAAAATCTGGTGGATTTTAATACTGTCCTTTCTGACACAACGGTTAGTTCGTATATCAAGCTGCAGGCGCAAAATATCTCAAATGCAAGAATAGCCGGCCTTGATATGTCCTTTAAACATCAGGTTACCTATAAAAAACATGCCATCAATATTATGACAGGATATACGTATTCCCTGCCAATTGAAGTAGACAAATACCTGGGTTATAATCTTAATAAAATAGGACCTTACTTTGGTGCATTTTTTCGATATATGTTCAAACCTATCGGTGGTGATACGGCAAGCTATGTTTTAAAATACAGAAACAGACATTTACTAACGCTGGATGCAGAATATACTTTTGATAATAAGTTAACAATAGGTGTTGATGCGAGATATTACAGCAATCTGGAAAATTTTGACAAACTATTTTTGGCAATTCCTGGTGCTGGCTATCAGGAATATTACAGTACCATGCCAAAGAAAGGAAACTGGGTCGTTAATGCACGTGTTTTTTATACTTATAAAAGTAAACATACTTTTGGATTTATGGTTAAAAACATGCTCAACAGAGAATACTGGCTCCGGGTTGGAAGGCTGGAATCTCCGGTAAATTTCACCATGCAATACCGCTTTGAAATATAATCAAAAAATATACTGCTTAAAATCCTCTCCTTTCGGGAGGATTTTTTATTTTTAGGTATGCCAAATCCAACCTATCAATATTACAACCAGCTATTCAAAAACCTGCAGCTGCCACTCGCCTATTGCGATGTTGACCTGTTAGAAAAAAACTGCCAGGATATCGCTCTGCGTGCAGCAGGAAATAAGACTATCCGCATTGCATCAAAATCTGTTAGATGTACGGCGATTTTAAAAAGAATTCTCCAATCCAATCCAATTTATAAAGGCATTATGTGTTTCACCGGCAGAGAAGCGCTATATCTTATTGAACAAGGATTTGATGATTTATTGCTAGGTTATCCGATAGTCAATAAAGATGAAATATACGACATCTGCACAGCCACAAAAAACGGCAAGAAAATAATACTGATGGTTGACTCTGATGCACATTTAAAACTGGTGAACAACATAGCAGCTCAGGTTGGTGTTATTCAACCTTTATGTATTGATATGGATATGTCGACTGATTTTCCCGGAATTCATTTCGGTGTGCTGCGTTCTCCCATTACAACGGTGGCTGCAGGTAAAAAACTAATAGATAGTTTTGAACAATATAGCAATATCAGTTTAACTGCTTTAATGGGCTATGAAGCACAAGTGGCTGGTTTAGGTGAAAAAAATCCGGCAAATGGAATTAAAAATTTTGTCATTCCTTTCTTAAAGAAAAAATCAATTACAGATTATACAAAAAGAAGGCAAGAACTCGTGGATTATGTAAAATCTAAAAACTATCCATTGGAAATTGTAAATGCCGGTGGCACCGGCAGTATTGAAAGCAGTAAACAGGAAAACTGGGTAACAGAAATCACGGTAGGTTCCGGCTTCTACTCGCCTGCTTTATTTGATTACTACGCTGATTTTAAACATCAGCCGGCAGCAGGGTTTGCTGTTCAAATTGTTCGACAGCCTAAATCAGGCGTTTATACCTGCTTGGGTGGCGGATATATTGCCAGCGGAACAATAGGCATCGACAAACAACCAAAACCCTATTTACCGGATGGTATTCAACTTACTGCAAACGAAGGAACAGGCGAAGTGCAAACACCTTTTGAATACAGTGGCTCAGAGAAATTAAATTTAGGAGACACCATTTTATTTCGTCATAGCAAAGCCGGTGAATTATGTGAACGATTCAACGAACTGCATTTAATTTCTGAAAGCAAAATCATCGAAAAAGTTCCGACCTATCGTGGCGACGGAAAATGCTTTTTATAAGTATTGAAAAAAATAAAACACAAATTATTAAGATTTACCTTTGCGCTCTTACGAAACTTAGGAAGCGTCTTTGCATGAAATAAAAAACCATGTAAAAACTATTCATCAAATAAATCATAGTTAAGAAAAAAAATAGAAAATGATAGAACATCAGGAAGCAGCCATTCGAAAACTAACCTTTCAAAAAATCGGAAATGAATTTCAAAAAATAACACCACCTTTTTCTTATGAATATGACAATGAAGAAGAGGAAGAAATCCTGAAAAAAATATTCCTAAAACCATTTACTTCAAGTGCAGCTACCTATGAGTTTTCACATAGTATAGACTTAGAATTGCATCCGCTTTTCAAATTATCCAAATCTATTTTTCATGGTGCCGATTTTGAAACCGTATCTCAGCAAATTCATCAGCATCTTAAAACCACATCCAAACATCCAAACATAAAAGATGGTGATTTATTCATTGTAAAATACGATGATGTAAAACTAAATAATCAGCATTATACCGCTTTAGGTATTTATAAAATTGAGAATAAAGAGAATTTTATTGAAACAAATACCAGAAATACCGATGAAATAAAGCTGGATATCAAACAAGGTATCAGTGGAAGAAAACTGGATAAAGCTTGTTTGATTTTATTAACCGATGAACCTTATACCATTTTCGTAATAGACAATGGAAACAATGGAAATGATACAGATTACTGGATGAATGAATTCCTGAGTGTTGAGTTGAAAAATGATTTCATAAATAATACGAGTCAGTTTTTATCATTAACTAAATCATTCATCACAGACCAGTTTACAGAAGAATATCAAACCAACAAAACAGATCAGATTGATTTGTTGAATCGTTCTCTGCAATATTTCAAAAAGCATGAAACCTTCGACAAAAACGAATTTGAGATGGAAGTACTGCAAGATAAAAATGTCATCAATTCATTCAGAGATTTTGATAAAGAATACCGAACCTACAACGCTATTGATTTAGAAGATAAATTTGAAATTTCACCACAAGCAGTCAAAAAACAAGCTCGGATTTTTAAAAGCGTTTTGAAACTGGATAGAAACTTTCATATCTATATTCACGGAAACACGGATATGATACAACAAGGCACAGATGAAGACGGCAGAAAATTCTATAAAATCTTCTATCAGGAAGAAGGCTAACAATTCATGTCAGTACATTCATTTCCAGAAAATAACATTTTATGTTTTTTTTACAAACGTATTCTTTTTCATATCACCATAAATAGGTATATTGGGAACATAATTCAATAAACCATGACTGTATTAGAATCCACTGCAATAAAAATCACCAATCCGATTAACGGCAATATCTTGTATGAAATTGATGAAATTTCAGACGAACAGGCTAAAGTTCATTTTGATAAAGCAGCTGCCGTACAGAAACAGATACAGGCAATGACCGTAGAACAACGTGTTGCCGAAGTTTATAAAATCAGAGATTATGTGATTGCACACAGTGACTTCATTCTGGATAGTATTATTGCAGAAACAGGCAAAGCCAGAACAGATGCATTTGCTGCGGAAGTTTTTGAAGTTACAGATGTCATTGACGTTTACAATAAACTGGCTCCTAAACAACTGAAAGACCAAAAAATGAACTGGCCTATTTTCCTGATGGAAAAAACATCCAGACAATTCAGAGAACCTTTAGGCACTGTTTTAGTCATCACACCCTGGAATTTCCCGTTTTATCAGGTGATTATTCCGAGTTTGATGTCATTCTTAGCCGGTAATGCAACTATCGTAAAACCTTCAGAAGTAACACCATTAAAACCTTTGTGGGAACACTTTTTTGCCAATAGCGGATTTATGAAAGATGCTATACAGGTAGTTGTTGGCGGAAAAGAAACAGGCGCTAAATTACTGGCTCTTCGTCCGGATAAAGTACATTTTACAGGCAGTGTAAACACCGGAAGAAAACTGATGGAAGCTTGTTCCAAACAGCTCATTCCGATAGATTTGGAATTAGGCGGCAAAGATCCGAGCATCGTTTTTGATGATGTAGATATCGACAGAACGGTAAATGGAATTATGTGGGGCGCTTTCACCAATGCCGGTCAAAATTGCACAGGCATAGAACGCTTATATGTACAGGAAGGCATTTATAATACTTTAGTTCCTAAATTAGTTGAACTTACCAAACGACTCAGAACGTCGCATCCTGACAGAAACACTAAATCTGCGGAAGACTGTGATGTAGGTGCTGTAACTGCTTCTTTTCAGGTAAAAATTATTGAAGACCATATTGAAGATGCTTTAGCCAAAGGTGCTACCTTGTTATGTGGCGGCATTCAGGAAAAAGGATCGCATCATATTCCACCAACTATTTTCGAGAACTGCAATCACTCGATGAAGATTGCTTCTGAAGAAACGTTTGGACCTACCTTAGCCATCATGAAATTTAAAACAGAAGAAGAAGCAATCGCATTAGCAAATGATTCTGTTTATGGATTGAGTGCATCCGTTTGGACTAAAGATGCTGCGCGCGGCGTTCGGGTAGCTCGTGCTATTAAATGCGGAAATGTTTGCATAAACAATCATATGCTGAACGAAGCCAATCCTTACCTGCCTTTTGGTGGTGTGAAAGATAGCGGCATCGGCAGATTTAAAGGTGAAGACGGACTTTTAGCGTTCTGTAATCTAAAATCAGTATTGATTGACAAACAAGGAAAATTGATTGAACCGCAATGGTATCCATATACAGAATCAAAATATAAATTGCTGTATGCAGTTATGGTAAGCTGGTTTGGAAAATCCAGAAACTGGTTTAAATTTATTGCCAATGTATTGCCATTAGACGGCATTGGTAATAAAGAGAAGTTTAAGTAATCATACAATAAAATAAAACTAAACAAGCCGCATTCTATGTGGCTTGTTTTTTTTATTTATCCTGTATCTTTGTTTTCATGCAAATTTTGCTCACCACATTAAACGCTAAGTACATTCACACCAATCTTGCGATTCGTATCTTGTATCAATTGAATAAAGAGTACGATGGTTTAGATTGGAAAGAATTTACTATCAATGAAGTACAAGCACCTGTGGTTGACTATTGCGCCAATTATGATGTCGTTGCCTTTAGTTGTTATATATGGAATATTACGCAGACTTTGCAAGTAGCACAACAAATCAAACAAAAGAATCCGAATACAAAAATATTACTGGGTGGTCCGGAAGTAAGTTATGAATACAACGATATTATCGCTTTAGATTACATTGATTATATTATTGTTGGTGAAGGCGAAATTCCCTTTCAGCAGTTTCTGCAATCGTTTCCGGCTATTGAACATGTGGAAGGATTAGTGTTCAAGAATGATGGAAAAATCATAGAAAACAAAGCACCTGCAATCTTTGACTTGAAAAATTTTGCAGATGTAATGCCTTATGCTGACGATGACATGAATACCTTACAAACAAAAGTATTGTATTTGGAAACATCGCGTGGTTGTCCGTATAAATGCGAGTTTTGCCTGGCTAGTTTAGATAATAAGGTGCGCTACTTACCCATTGATTCGATTAAAAACACGTTGTTATTTATGATGCAACACGGAAAAGTAGTCAAGTTTTTAGATCGAACATTCAACATTAAAAAAGATTTTACGATTGCTATTTTTCAGTTTATCCTGGAGCATCATCAACCAAAAAATGTATTTCAGTTTGAAATCACAGCAGATATCATTCATCCGGATATTATTGCATTTATTCAGGAAAAAGTACCTGCCGGTTTATTTCGATTTGAAATAGGTATACAAACCGTAAATCAAAAAGCAAACTTAGCCGTCAGTCGCAAACAAAATTTCGATAAAACCAAAGCCATTATAAAAGCATTAGACAATAAAATTGAAATGCATCTGGATTTAATTGTTGGCCTGGCTTTAGATGAATTTGAAGATATTAAGTATTCAATTGAAGAAGTCTTTAAACTTTTTGCACCTGAATTACAACTGGGATTTCTGAAATTTTTGAAAGGCACACCTGTTCGGGATAAATACCAACAACACGGTTTTGTCTTTGATAAAAATCCACCCTACCAGATTATTCAAAGTAATTATTTAAGTGCAGCACAATTGCATCAAATCACTTTAGCAGAACATGCTTTAGAAATTTACTGGAACAAAAAAAGAACCATTCATACGTTAAAATACATTACGAACAATTACAGTATTTTTGATTTCCTGCTTGGATTAGGAGCTTATTTTTCAAGTGTAAAAAATTTACATCAATACACCTTAAAAGATGTGTATGAAATCATTTTTCAATTTGCAGCCAGTCAATATCCAAATGATACCATTATTCAGGAACTCATTGCAATTGATTATTATCTGCAACATAAAATAAAACCACAACAACTATTTATTCAGGAAATAGAGTTAACGGAGAAACAACAAATCATTCAACAACTTTCACTGAATCATCAAAAAAACAGATACATTATTTTACCTGTCAGCTTTGATTTTAGTATTTATCTGAAAGAACAGCGAATTGAAAAAAATGCATCAAGCATAATTATACAATACAACGGAACTGCTGCACCTGAAATTATAAATACATCTATTCCTGAAAAAATAATCCTGTAATTAACAGCCTATATTTTTGTATGTTATCTGAAAGATTTCCTTTTTCATGAAAATGACATTTGGCTGCTTATTGCAAATTAAATCAAAACCATAACTTTAAAGCCTGAAACTTGTCGAAAATCAACTTCACAAAAAATTATGATGTTGTCCTATCTTAAGAAACAATAAATTACTATATTGTAACTGTAAACAGTTACCTATAATTTTTTAACATACACATCATGATATACGATTATATTGTTGTTGGCTCTGGCTCAGGTGGTGGTGCTCTTTCCTACTACCTCAATAAATCAGGTGCAAAAGTTTTGCTCATTGAAGCTGGTAAATTTTACCGAAAAGACACCTTTCCAAAAACAGAAGCGGAAACATCTGCACACTTATATTGGGGCGGCGGCATTGAGTTTGACAAAGCAGGCAGAATTGGATTTTTAAGAACTAAAATGGTTGGTGGTTCATCTATTGTTTATCAATGTTTAATGGATAGATTTGATGACATTGCATTTAACGACTGGAAAAATGAAAGTGGTGTAGATTGGTTCAACAATCAGGAAATGGACAAACATTATTCTCAAGTAGAATCAGATATGGTGTTACATACATTTTCTCCGGAAGAACGAAACGGCAATGCAAAATTATTTGTGGAAGCTTGTGATAAACTCGGTTATAAATGGGGCAACCTTCGCCGTGGACAAAGCAATTGTGGTGCAGAAAAAGGCAACGATTGCATAGGCTGTTTAGGTGGTTGTTTCAGAGATTCTAAACAAAGTTCTTTAGTGGCATTTGTTCAAAAGGCAGAAAAAGAAGGGTTAGAAATTATAACAGAAACTCAAATTGAAAAAGCAGAACCCAATGGCACAACCTGTAAGATATATGGACTGCAAAAAGGCAATAAAGTAAGTTTTGAAGGCAAGAAAGTAATACTTTGCGGTGGTGCATTCGGTTCAACACGCATCATGATGCAATCCGGATTTCAATCAAAATTACCGGCTTTAGGAAAGAATTTTGCAACACATCCGCAATTTATGTGGCTGGGTTTTCAAAACGAAAAAGTAGATGCACACAAAGGCATGTTTCAATCGGTTGCATCCAAAGATCCGTCTTTCAGAGCACAAGGTTTTAAATTAGAAAATGTATTCGCACCACCAATATCTATTGGCATGTTGATGAATGTAACCGGTGCTGAACATCAACGATTGATGAAACAATATCGTTATATACAATGCATTGAAGTTGCCGTCAGAGACGAGAATGCCGGTGTAATAAAATGTGACAACAAAGGGAAAATAACGGTTGAAAAAACGTTGACGGATCAAGATAAAACAAGACGTGACAAAGGTTTACAGGCAATAGAAAATATACTAACAACTTCAGGAGCAAAAGAAATCAACAAATCGAATTTTCCTGTTGGCTTGCATTTAATGGGTGGCTGTGTAATGGGAACCGATGCATCGAAATCAGTAGTAAATCCTGAGTTTCAGGTGCATGGTGAGCAAACATTGTATATCGCAGATTCCAGCATTTATCCGAATGCACCAGGCATCAATCCCGGATTAACAATAAAATCATTAGGTCATCGTTTGGCAATGCAGTTATTAAAATAACAATATGGAATCTATACTTACACCAGATTATTGTTTTAATGGAATTAAAGATTTTCCATATCAGCCAAAGTATGTGGATTATAATGGCTTGAAGATGCACTACATTGATGAAGGCAATAAAAATGGTGAAATCATCTTAGCATTGCATGGTGAACCGACCTGGTCTTATCTGTACAGAAAATTTATTCCTGTGCTGACACCAAAATATCGTTTTATTGCACCAGATTTTATTGGGTTTGGAAAATCAGAGAAGTTACTGAATATGGAAGATTATTCCTATACGTTTCATTACAATGCAGTTAAAAATCTGATTGACACTTTGCAGTTAAAAGATATTACACTGGTGGTGCAAGATTGGGGTGGCTTAATAGGCTTAGGTGTTTTAGGTGAATTTCCTGATTTGTTTAAACGTGTCGTTATTCTAAATACGGCACTCGCTGATGGCAGAAAATTACCCTTATCTTTTAAAGCGTGGCAAGCATTTGCAAAATATCATCCAAATTTACCGGTTGGAGGCATTGTACGGAAAGCATGTGCCAGGCCATTGTCTGACGAATCAGTAGCTGCATATGATGCACCATTTCCTGAAAAAAAATACAAAGCCGGAGCAAGAATTTTTCCATCTTTAGCTCCAAATGATAAAAATGCAGATGGTGTTCAGCAAATGAACAGAGCGGCAAAAATTTTATCAGAGTGGAAAAAACCTGCTATTGTTTTATTTTCTGATAAAGATGAAATATTAGGCAAGATGGTACATTTCTTTTACAAAATATTACCAGCTGCTCATGAACAAAAAAGGATTACGATTGAAAATGCAGGACATTTTTTACAGGAAGATGCCGGCGAAGAAATAGCAACTTATATTGATGAATTTATTGAGGAAAAACTAAAACTATAAAAATGGCCAACTTTTTTTCTACCAGAGCAACCAAAGGACTTTTAAAAGTCGGTGAAATTTATTGCCCGAAAAACGGAGATTTCCCTTCATTTTCGGAAGCTGCAGGTACACCTTACTTAAACAACCTGGCCGCAAATGTTCCGGAAGATGATTTTTCATCCTTAAATTTGGTGCTAGCTATTTTTTCTTTTCTTCCTAAAGGAATTTTGAACTGGATAATTGAAGCCTGCACAAATGCACAAAATAATCCAAGTGATGGAATCATTCCATCAACGTTAAGACAATTAAATATCGGATTGCGTGGTTTATGTTATTCCATTTATTATTCAGAGTTTACCAATCCAAATTACAAAGGCAAAAAACCGCTGGAAGTAATCGATTATAAATTAAACAGAGTTGTAGACTAAAGGCTTTCCTTTACGTGTAATTTAATTCCGTTTTTCGGTTTCAGTGTCACCAAGGGCTCAAATTCCACTTTGTGTGTAGTATCGAGTTTAAAATCGAAATGATACAGCAGCTGTGCTAACACAATGGTAATTTCCATAGTAGCAAAATAGAAACCAATACACATTCGTGGTCCTCCACCAAACGGATAGTAGGCTTCACTGTTAAATAAAGCATTATTTTTCCCTTCAAATCGTTCCGGTATAAACTCATTTGCCTGTTGCCAGTATTTCGGATTTCGATGCAGAAAATAGGTACTCATTAATGTTACAGTATCTGCCGGAATTTCCAACCCTTTTACTTCATCCGGATATTTACTTTCTCTCGATAATAAATAGGCTGTTGGATATAAACGAAGTGTTTCATCAATTACCTGTTTAAGGTAAATTAATTCTTTATAATTTTCTATCGATAGCTTACCATCCGGCATTACCCGATGCAACTCTTCTTTCGCTTTTTTATACACTTCAGGATAACTGCATAAATTATACATTGCCCAGGCTAAGGTATAGCCTGAAGTCTCATGTCCTGCCACATAGATTGTCAGCAATTCATCGCGCAGTTGTCGGTCACTCATACCTTCACCGGTGTCTTCATCTCTTGCATCCATCAGCATGCTCAGCAAATCGTTTCTGGATGGTTTTGTTTTTCGTTCATTGATGATGGTGAACAGAATTTTATCAAAGGCTTCTAATGCATTATTGAACTGGTTTTCTTTTCCATTTAATTTTGCCAGATAATTATAAAAAGGTGTCCTTATTAATTTTACCATGTGATCTTGCAAAAAATAGATGTATTGCTGAATGCTGTCCATTCTCACACCTATGTCTGCACCTAATAAAGTTTCAATAACTACTCTCGATGTTAATTTCATCATAGCTGCATCAATAAACAGCTCTGAAGTATGCTCTTTTTTAAGCTGCTCAACTAATTCCAGCGTAATATGATTCATGGTATCAAAAAATCCTTCCAACCTTTTTTTATAGAATGCAGGTTGAGCTAGTCTGCGCTGCCGGAACCATGATTCACCTTCATTGGTAAGCAACCCATTGCCTAATGCCATTTTTAATATGTTATTGCCATAATCTTTTCTGTAATTTTTATGATTCAACAACAAAATATTCTTGATGACGTCTGCATCACAACTAGCCATAATCGTCTTATTGACCGGTAATCTAAAAAGAAATGTATCACCATATTTCTTAAAATTATGCTCTAAAAAGCCCAGTATATCTCTGGAGAGCTCAGGTGCATTTCCAATTACTGGATAAGCTGGGATTAAAGGAATCTTCATTTTTTGTTTAATAAAGCATAAGTAATTATAAAACAATCGCTAGACAAAAAAACATCTATAATACAGAATACCAATAACTTAAAAAAATTATTTGCATTCTTTCATAAATTATTAATCTAATATCAAGCAATACAAGAACATATGAAAGAGATTTAATTTGTTAATCAGGCAATTATCATCCTAAAATAGCGGATTTATATGTATAGTTATATGCTAATTAAGGTTAATATGGGGAAATTTTACACCTTACTCCTGTTTATAATTTCTTATATAAATTGTCTGGCTCAAAATGAAGCCGGCAATTGGTATTTCAGACAATCAGCAGGTTTAAGTTTTAACTCGGGTGCCCCTGTTACTCTAACTAACGGACTATTAAATACCCTTAAAGGCTGTGCCTCCATCAGTGATGCTAACGGAAATTTGTTGTTTTATACAAATGGTACTGTAGTTAGAAACAGAAACCATAATGTAATGACAAATGGAAACAACCTTAAAGGTAATTCTATAAGTTCTCAATCTGCGATTATCATTCCAAAGCCAGGAAGCACAACTAATTACTTTATCTTTACAATTGATTTTCAAGGCTGACTTTACGGACCGTCCGGTGCTTATCCGGATGGAAATTATTACGGACTCCGGTATTCTGAAGTAGATATAACATTAAGTGCCGGTTTAAGAGGAGTCATTACATCCAATAAAAACACTATTCTAAAAGATTTGACAACAGAAGGTTTATCTGCTGTAAGACATAGCAATGGAACAGATTTTTGGGTCGTAAGACATAATATTCGGAACAATCATTACCTGTCTTATCTGATAACGGGTGCCGGTGTAAATTTAACACCAGTTGTTTCTGCCAAAGGACCGGATGTTTTTGTTAATGAAATAAACTACAGGAAATGTGCAAACGGAATTATAAAAATTTCTCCTGCGGCAGAAAAATAGCGGCAACACATTTTGGCTGTCAGGATTTGTTCGGATTTTTTACGAATAAAGATCTAGTTATTTCCGATTTTAATACAACCTCTGGCATGGTAAGTAATTCTATAACTATTCCTGTAACAACTACCATTAAATCTTAAGGGCCTTATGGAATCGAATTTTCAAATTGTTCAGAGTATTTATATACCACAGAATCTGCAATTGACACATTAGGTTCCAGAGTGTGGCCATTAGAAGCCAGAGTTTGGAGATTTGATTTAAATGCTTCTGATATTGTAGCAACACAATCATTATTTCGATATTCATCTGCAGAATATTTAGGTGCACTTCAACTTTCGCTGGATGGTAAAATATATTGTGCCAGAATTCCATGCTGTAAATTTTTAATAATTTGCTGAAAACTGTGCTGATTAAGTACTTATTTCATTCATTTTCAATATAAGTGGATAATGAAATTGCTTTTTTTTAATCAGAATATGTATTTTTGGCAAGATGCTCAACCTATTCCAAATAGAAGAATTTATTTATTACTGGATTACCTCATTTAATAAATACAAAATTCATTCACCATATATTTACAGACTTGTTACTGAAGTTTTTGAAAAGGAATTATTGTACGAAGATTTTGACAGAATAGAACGTGTTCGTGATGATTTAAAAGACAATGATACAATAATTGATGTGGTAGATTTAGGTGCCGGCTCCAGAGCTTTTAAAACACAAAAAAGAAAAATCAGCCGTATTGCCAGAAAAAGTGTGAAGAAAGAAAAATACGGACACCTGCTTTTCATGATGATCCGACACCTAAGAGCGAATTCAATACTTGAATTAGGCACTTCGTTAGGCATTACCACCAGCTATTTAGCATCTGCGCATCCAAATACAAAAGTAATTTCTATTGAAGGCAGTGAATCGATTGCTGCGGTGGCCGCTGAAAATTTCAAAAAATTAAACCTGAAAAATATTGAATTGGTGGTTGGAAATTTTGACAATGAACTCAAGAAAATATGCGATGAACGTCAGAAATTCGATTTAATCTTTATTGACGGAAACCACCGTGAAGTTCCGACTATCAACTATTTCAATACCGTCTTGCCGTTTTGCCACAACGATACAGTTTTGCTGTTCGATGATATTCACTGGAGCGAGGAAATGCAGGAAGCCTGGGAATACATTAAAAACCATGAAAAAGTAACATGTACCATTGATATTTTTGAAATGGGAATTGTGTTTTTACGAAAAGAATTTCGGCAAAAACAACACATGCAAATTACCTATTAGAAGTCTCTTAAGTATTTAGGGTAAAACCTTTACGCCGTCTTCATTATCATTAAAAAACTCTTTTTTCAGGTACACAGAATCTTTAGCATTCATTTTTCCGGCATTGATTAAGCGAAGTTCCCGGCGATGCAGTGCATCTTCGTATAATTCTTTTTCGCGCTCGGTTTCCGGAATAACCGGCAATACTTTAATCGGTGTGGTATTTCTGAAATCCAAACCCACAAAAGAGAAAAATGCTTCATGCGATTTCACCTCTTCCTGTGTTTTAATATTTTTGATAAACACTTCACAAATCACTTCCATGGAGGTATTAAAAGCGCGTGTTACAAACGATTTAAGGATTACAATATCACCCATTTTAATAGGCAGATTAAAGGATACATTATCCAGACTCGCCGTCACGGAGATTCCTCCACTATGTTTGATGGCTGAAATTCCCGCACATACATCCATCCAGCTCAATAAATGTCCGCCCATCAGATTTCCAATCGGATTGGTATGTGCCGGCATAATTAACTCCGTATGAATATTTAAAGTATCTGAAACTTTTCGTCCTTCCATAATGATATTTTTTTCATTTCAACAATCGGATTACAATTTACGACTTACGATTTAATTCTTGCCTAAGAAACTGAGATTTGATTTTTTTTATCAAAAAATGCCCTTACTTTTGTAGACTAAATTGTAATACATTATAACAATTAAAATGGCTGCGTAGTTCAATTGGATAGAATATCAGATTTCGGCTCTGAGGGTTAGGGGTTCGAATCCCTTCGCGGTCACTTTTTCTCTTTAATATTCATTTTTTAGAAAATGATAAAAATCATATGATTAGCTAATAATTGTCATCATAAGGTTATTTAATACGGTATAACTTTAAATTGAAAATATTCATTAATAAACCGAAAAATAATTTTATGAAAAACAAAAGCAAACTTTTATTTCTGCCGATATTACTGGTTGCACTTTCATTCATTTTTAATGCCGGATGTAAAAAAGAAAACGACGCGAATTTTTTAGGTGGCGAAACTAATATTCCTTTAACGCAAGTGGGCGTAAAATCATCTTTAGTAATTAACATTGGCAATTATTATCTTCCTGATGCTGAAATGACAGTAATCAGTAATGATAATGGGGTAGTAACATACCATGCTGTCATTGATTTAACAGGTTCAGATGATTCTGCATTGATTGCAGGATTAGTCCCAAATGAGTATAAAGATGCTCAGGGAAGAATAAATACTAATTTCAAATTTAAAATTACATCTGAAGGTATTCAGGATTATTTTCAAAGCGATAAACCGTGGACAGTGGTAAAATACAATGACCCTGTTGGAACCAATTATGATATAACAAATGTACACGGAGACAGAATGAGAAGAACCGTAACGGAAAAAACTGGTACTGATGATTTTCCGTATGGATGGCTGCTTATAAAAACGTCCAAAGTTGAACAAAACCTGGATCCGAGTGATAATATTGCTACTAAAATAACATACCGGGCCAACCATAGATTTGGTCTTGTTTTTATGGAAGTTGAATTAAAAGGCGGAGCTACTGCCAGTATATACGTATTCCCTCAGGGAATTTAGAAGATAAAAATTCAGTAAATAAGCAGGTATCAATAATACCTGCTTATTTATATAAGTCTGATTCAAAATGGTATATTTTTTAAAAATTAAATTCAGCAGTATATTTATTAAACTTTTAAACAATAATTTTAAACTAAAGCAAGCAACTGCAAAATACCTAAGAAATGAATTCAGATAAAGAAATCAGTGATACCACAAGTGTCAATGTACCGGACATCTTTGAAATCAGCATCTGGCTGGATTCATACGATGATATCTTTTCTGATTTTGACTCCAGGCCTCTCTCCGAACGAACTGTATCTGATGACTTTCTTAGTGAAGTCAGAAAAGTATGTGATGAAAAGAGCCGGAATAAGATACATCTGAAATTATCTGTTCCTGAAGCTCTTAGAAAACCTGAAGATGAAAAAATAATCATCAAACGGCTGCATCTCTACTTCAGAAACAATCATCATCTGAATGAAAAATACTCCCGGCAAAAAAATATAAAAGGCATCTATTTCATCATTGCAGGCACACTGTTAATGCTTTGTGCGAGTTATATCTCCTTTATCAATCCTCAGAAATTTTATGTACACACGCTGCTGATTCTCTTTGAACCTGCTGGCTGGTTTTTCCTGTGGTCAGGCTTGGACCACCTGGTCTATTTTTCCAAGAGCAAAAAAGCTGATTTAATATATTATAATAAAATGGCAAATGCAGTTATCCGTTTTGTCAATTTGAAACAAACAGACTGATATCTTTTCCTGCAGAACTCTTTAACACTATTTAAAGGTTTGAAATCACTTTTATGATTTTTATCATTTTCTACCGGCCGGAAAAGATATAATTTTAAATCGTATTTATGAAGATGGCTGAAGATGAAAAAAATAACATCCATAGTTCTTATCCTGTTACTGCTGTTTGAAACGAGCGGATTAAAAGAATTGGTAAAAATGCCATTGCTAATACATCATTATTTTGAGCATAAAGCAACACATCCTTCAGATAACTTCTTAGGTTTTATTGCAAAACATTACACCGGCTCTCAAAAAAGCGAATCTGCACACGACAAAAAAACGGATAATCAATTACCATTCAAGTCTGCCGACTGCTTTCAGACTCATGTCTCGGCTTTCATCGTTTCCGAACATCAGGTATTGCCCGTAGTCTTTGATATCAAATTAAAACAATATACCGTTTATCCAGAATCAGCGCTTGTTTCGCGCCCCTTTGAAATCTGGCAACCGCCTAAAATAGTATAAAACAGTCATCAAAGGCTATTATTGTCAAGACACCACTTGATACTTTTTATCTTTTTAATAAATCTAAATTAAAAATTATGGACTATACACATTTGCATTTAGTGCTGAATCACTTTCCAATTATCGGAACACTTATCGGCACCTTATTCCTCTTGTACGGAGTGATACGTAAAAACCAAAGCCTACAAAACATTTCAATCGGATGCATCCTTGCGATGGCATTAATTGCCATTCCGGTTTTCTTAACGGGGGAGCCTGCTGAAGAAAACGTAGAAAACATCCCCGGTATTTCAGAAAGTGTTATGGAAACACATGAAGAAGCTGCTGAACTAGCATTCTGGGTGATGGAAATCACCGGTGCTATCAGCCTGATTAGCCTTATTGCATCAAAAATAAATAAGAATGCCGGTCAGATACTTATCATGGTTACGCTGATGGCAAGCTTTATCTCTTTCGGACTGATGGCAAGAACGGGTTATTTAGGCGGAAAAATCAGACATTCCGAACTAAATGGCAATACAACAATTTATACTGCCGGCCGGGAAAAGGGTATCTCTGAAGGTGACAAAGACGATTAGTCGCAAATTTGAGTTAAACGTTTTTAAATAGAGCGCTGCTAAACAAAAAAGCAGTGCTTTTTTTATGCTTCCTTGTAATAGTCTGCTTTTTCAGCGTTGGCAACAAACCTTATATAAAACATTCATTATCAAAACAATAAATACAAATACTTAGATTATCTGTAAACAACAGACGATCACTTTAAATTCCTTGATTTTATCAAAGTAAATCCGGCAAATATTATCCACTATTTTAAACGAATTTTCTATTAAAATGTCAATAACTATAATTATTGGCAACCATTTCTGTTGAACGATTTCGTGTATATTTGCAGGTTCAGGATTTCCATAAATACTGCTTAAAAAATACAGATGAGACTGAGAAGTTTGGATATTAAAGGATTTAAGAGTTTTGCCGATAAAACGCAGATTAATTTCGATAACAATATTACAGGAATTGTAGGACCGAATGGTTGCGGAAAATCCAATGTGGTGGATGCCATTCGCTGGGTTTTAGGTGAACAAAAAACCAAGGCATTACGTCTGGAAAAGATGGATAACATAATTTTTAACGGCACCAAAGACAAATCGGCTTCCAATATTGCAGAAGTTTCCATTACGCTTGATAACACCAGAAACTTATTACCAACGGAGTTTTCCAGTGTTACCATCACCAGAACGGTGGAACGCGATGGCGACAGCGACTATAAACTGAACGGTGTTTCATGTCGATTGAAAGATATCCGCGACTTATTCATGGATACCGGTATTTCCACAGATACCTATGCAATCATCGAGTTGAAGATGATTGACCAGATTCTTAACAACGTCGATAACGCACGCCGTACCTTAATCGAACAGGCAGC
>JBIKPT010000040.1:0-19310 GCA_044357355.1 Chitinophagales bacterium | reverse complement strand
TAAAGAAGTAAAAAAAGACGGTGATACCATCGGTGGTTTGGTGAGTTGTGTTATAAAAGGTGTTCCGATAGGTTTAGGTGAGCCTGTTTTTGATAAGTTACATGCTGACTTAGGTAAGGCTATGTTGAGTATAAATGCAGCCAAAGGATTTGAATATGGCAGTGGTTTTGCCGGTACAGAATTGCGTGGTAGTGCACACAACGATGCTTTTTATAACGATAATGGAATTATAAAAACGAAAACCAATCATTCCGGTGGTGTACAAGGTGGTATTAGCAACGGAATGGATATTTATTTTAATGTAGCCTTTAAATCAGTGGCTACCATTATGCATGCTCAGGATTCTGTAGATAAGGATGGAAACGATACATCTGTCACCGGTAGAGGCAGACATGACCCTTGTGTTTTGCCACGCGCTGTTCCAATAGTGGAAGCTATGGCAGCTTTAGTCATTGCCGATCATTTGTTGAGAAACAGAACTAGTAAATTATAATCATTTAATTTTTAGCAAACAAAGTTAGCTGAAAGTTATTAGTAACTTATTTTATTTCTTCTTCTTTTTCTTTACACAACATTTTTTCTTAGCTTTCTTTGGCGTTTTTGTTTCTACAGGATTGGTTGCTGCTTTAGATACTGTTTCTGAAACAGATTTTGTTGTATTGCTTACAACTGTTTTTAACGCTTTTCCATTTCTAAAGTAGGCCTCATTTCCCCAGGAACCAACTGCATTTGGTGCACCGATTTTTGAACTATAATTTTTATTAATTAAAGATGTTTCTGTTACGTTTCCGGTTTGCAAACTGCTTTTAATCTTGTTGGCAATTGCTGTATGGTTACCTTCAATATTATACAATCCTTTCAGTAATCCGGAACCTGTAATTTCATTGGCAATAAAACTCATATTGTCACCGCTGTTGTTATTCATTACGATGCCATAGCTTTCTATTCTGTTTCTGAAAAAAGTATTGTATGGTCCGTTAATACCATGAGAATTATCAATCACCAGATTTTGAAAAATATTACCTTCAAACAAATTTGCATATGGATAATTTCCGTGCAGTACAACATCACCTGCAGATGCAGCAGGAAACCAGCCTTCCGTCCAGTATGGATCATAAGAATAATTGTAGGCTATCACATTTCCATTGGCAGCAGCCTGCAATAAAAATGAATGACGTAAATGTTTCACAATATTGTCAACAATCAGATTGTCGCTGGCACCAAATTGCAAAACAATTCCATATGCCTTTCCACCACTTCCATAACTGAAACCATCGTGAATATAATTACCTGAGAGTGTAATGTTTGCTGAGCTTTGAAGATTTATGTGTGCGTAATTACTGTTTTCCAACTCAACTCCTTTGACCCAACAATTAACTGCGTAATTGAAAAAAAGGTTGGATGTTTGTCCTGAAGTTGCATCATTGCGTTTTATTTTCAATGATTCAATACCAACTTTTTGCACCGGATTAATTTTCACTAAAACAGGATTATTGGTGCTTGAATAATCTAAGTGTAATGGTTGTTCAAATGTTATTTCATTGCCCAATATTTTTTTGATTTTTATAAGTTCAAAAAAGTAATTATAAGCCCAGTTAGAAGTGAGTAAGTGTGTTGCATTTTGCTTAATCATTGCATAATCACCAGATGCGAAATTAGCAGCGTTACTTACATTTACAGATATGCTTTCTTTTTTGCTTCCGGAAAGTACAGGTGTAGAAATTGCAGTAGCGGCACCTTGAATGGAAAATAAATCACCATTGCCATTTAAATTAAAATTTAAAATAGTTTTATCGCTGCCTGCGCCACTGATAACAATATTTGAAGGAATGGAAATTGTTTTATTTATTAAATAAGAACCTGCAGGAATTTTAAGAATACCAGCTTTTCCGCTAAGTGATTTTATGGCATTTTTTATCACTAATGAATTATCAGTGCTATTGTCTGATTTTAATCCAAAATCTTTTAAATCAATTATGCTTGCATTGGCAGGTAAATTTGATGCAGAACCTGTGTTATTCCAATCTGTAATTGTATTTTTATCTATTGTATATACTTGTTTGTATGCAATTAGTACAAAGAGAAGTAAAATAAGATGTTTATTCATTTGTTAGTTTTATTTCATTATTCAAAAATTGTACCATTTTGTATTAATTTGTATTTTCTAATCAACGTACTGTTTTTTCATTTTATAATAGTTAAGAAATGAGCAAAAAAGTTTTAAAGCAAAAGATAAGAATTTCGAGATAAAATCAGAAATTAACAAAGAAGCCTAGCTTGAGTTCATACAAGAAATATGTTGAGTTTTTATTAATTCTACTATTGGTTTTTATCACTTACGGAAATTCGATTAAGAATGATTACAACTTAGATGACGGATATGTAGTTTCATTAGATAATGCCAATTTATTAACGAGTAAAGGCATAAGCGGTATTCCTGAAATTTTAACCAGTAAATATAGCGAAGGAGAAGGTGTTACGTATGGCTATCGTCCATTTTGAAAAGTAACTATGGTAATTGAGTATTCGATTTGGCAAAACAATCCACATCTAAGTCACTTTGTAAATCTTCTATTATTTGCACTAAATGTGTATTTATTATTGTTATTTTAAAAGGATAGCAATTATGTTTAATATTGAAAATAATATGCTGGTTTATCTTCCAATATTATTTTATATAGTTCATCCAATACACACAGAAGTTGTATGCAGTATAAAAAACAGAGAAGAGATTTTATGTTTTTCTTTACTGTTGTCTGCTCTATTGATTTATTTTAAATTTAATGAGCAAAAAAAATGGTGGTACCTCGTTCCGTTTTTAGTATTTACCACACTTGCTTTTTTTCTAAAGAGACGGCTTTCAATATTTTTGGTATTTTATTTCTACTTATTTTTTCAAGATATTTGTTTTGGTGGAGTCAAGATTTAAATTAGTAGAAGGTTTTAAAAATGCTATTTCTGTTCGTAGTGCCATCCTGTTAATCATTGCTTTTATTAGTTATTTCACATTTTCTAAAATGGCATCCAGTCTTCCATTAGGTGACATTGGTTTCCATTTCGAACAAAATCCATATTACTTTTTTCCGGCAATCCATTCCATACCGAATGTATTACAGACAATATTTTTTTATGTTTCAAAATTAATACTTCCTTTTCCTTTACTGTTTTATTATGGATATGATATGCTGCCACGTCTTCTAGTAACTATGGAACAACTAACACTTCAACTATTCGAGTAAATAGTGGTCATCCGATAGCAGGCTCACTTAGTGGTAATGTTCAGTTGTACGTTTCAAGCAGTAGTGCAGGTTGGGGGGGCTACAGCAAGTGCTTTAAGTATAGCTTGCAATGCATCTTCAACTAGCAGAGACTATATCTTTGCATATGAATCTGGAAGTTCAATGGTAAGAATGAATGCACCTCAACGTCGTGTCGGATTCTTTACTCAGAATGTCGCCATGAATGCTAACGGAAATACATTGTTTGATAATGCTGTTAAATGGGCCACAGGTTGTCTCGCAGGATCAATTGCTCCAACGACACCAGTTGCACCAGCAGCAATTGTTGAACCAACTGTACCACCAGCAACTTCTTCTGCAAGACAAAGTGATGGTGGTGAAAACAGATTAAATGCTTATCCGAATCCGTTTAAGTACAATACTATGATTTCATTTACAGTAACAGAGTCAACAGATAATGCAACTTTGAAAGTATACAACTTAAAAGGTATGGAAGTTAAACAATTGTACGATGGTCCTGAAGCAGCAGAAAAAGAATACAAATTCGAATTCAATGTAGATAATACATTTGATTCAGGAATTTACTTCTACCGTGTGGAAACAAAAGACGGTAAGGCAGCCGTTAATAAACTGATCTTGCTTAAATAATCTAACACAACAATTATCTAAAAAAGTCCGCCATTTTTTTGGCGGACTTTTTTTTACCAAAAAAAATTAAAAAAAGTAACAAAAGACTTGATAAATAGATTTTAATTCGGTAATATTGTATAGTAAAAACCTTTTGAGCCCTTATTTATTCTTAGAAACAAACCTGATGACCCTTTTTAATTGTAATTTTATTAATACACTATTTTAAGTCAGTCAGTTCGTTTTATCAGTAGATTCGGTTCATTAGATGTTTAAATTTAATAGTTAACATTTAAAACCCTAGTCATGAAACCTATTACCAAAATCCTGTTTTCAATGCTTTTCTTAGCATTATTCTCAACTGCAAACGCTCAAAGTGATTTATTTGCTGATAATGCAGTTTCTGCACCAACAAATATTTCAGCTTTGTACAAGTCGAATGATAAAATTACAATAAGTGAATTTATGCCTAATCAAGCTAATAATAGCTCATTGGTAAGCGTGAAATGTACAGATCCTTTAAACGTTCAGGTTAAGGTCTTTAATATGGATGGTAATTTAGCCAAACAACAATCTTACACTTTAGAAAAAGGTGTTAACGAGTTGAATGTAAATATGAATGATTTATCAGCTGGAATGTATATGGTGCAATTCTATTCAAAAGAAGGAAGTGCTGTACGCAGATTTGTTAAAGCAGACTAAAATACACGAGTTTTAATTCAGTTGAATTAAAATTGATTACCTCGACAGTTTTCGAAAACGTACGTGATACATTCGCGTACGTTTTTTGTTTTTATCTTTTTGTGGCATACCAGATGCCATTATTTCCGGATGCCGTTAATGTACCGGAAATACTATCTGATGTAATTGCTGTACCGTTATAAATGTCACCATTGCTGAAAGTAAGTGTAACATCTGAATTTGATGATTCCCAATTTCCGTTAATGGTGTCTGCACTTCTTTGGTTTACTACTTCTTTGTTTGCTTTAAAATACAATTGTGATACAGCGAAGAAAGTAAAAGTGCTGTTGTTTTTAAAATAGAGATTCCAGTTTGTATTTTCAAGTGGTAGTCCTTGTTCACCATCTATACAGCCTTTCTTACAGGAAATATTTATAAAGATGACAAGAGAGAAAAGTAGAATAGAAATCTTTTGCATAGCGTAAAATTCAAAAATTATAAATCATTCAGTAATGCATTGTCTTCACCCATTAATGGAGCAGCCCAGCTTGGTTTTGCCGGTGTTTCAGAAAATTTAAAAGGTTGATTAATTCCTTTCACTTTTCCGTAATCTGCATGTTCTACTTCAAAAAACATTTCCCGTCCATTTAAATGGATGTCTTTTTCTACTTCTTCTAAATCCAGAATAGGAGTCAGGCAGACATCTAACGGTGCAGCAGCTTCCACCCATTCATCACGGGTTTTAGTGATAAAAATATCTTGTAAATCTTTTTTTAATTTTTCCACTTCATCCGGTATTGGCATCATGCGAGGACCCCAATCAGGTTTGCTTATTAAAATACAGACACCTTGCCAGAATTTAGGCTCTAAAGAGCCTAAAGCAATCCACTTGTCATCTTTACATTTATACAAATGATAATTTGCCATTCCGCCACTCAGCATGGGTTCGCCGCGCTGATGTCTAATGTTTGTATTTAATGACTCACCAAATTGCATAGATAGCAAAGGCATTACACAATCAGTCATTGCAACATCCACAAACTGACCTTTGCCAGTGCGTTCTCTTGCCCATAATGCAGATAAACAGGCAACAACAGCAGGATAACTTCCGCCTGCTACATCGGCTACCTGACAAGCAGGAATGACCGGCTTTTCTTTATCACCGGTTAATCCAAGAATTCCGGAATATCCAAGATAATTCATATCATGTCCGGCTTTGTCTTTATAAGCTCCGGAATATCCATAGCCGGTAACAGCAACGTAAATAATTTTTTCATTATGCTGTTTTGCTGCATCGTAATCAATGTCCATTTTTTGTAATACACCTGGACGAAAAGAGTCTACAACGATATCTGCAGTTTTAACCAATTCAAAGAATTTTCGTTTGCCTTCTTCCGATTTTAAATCTAAGGTAATTGATAATTTACTTCTGTTGATGCTGATATAATTCAACGATTGAGAACCTTTCATCGGTGGAAAGAAACGATTGTAATCAGGAGCTTTCGGGTCCTCTATTTTAATAACTTCGGCACCAAGATCAGCCAGCATTTGTGTTGCCAACGGACCTGGTAGCAGCCTGCTCAAATCTAAAATTCGAATTCCCTGAAGTGGTCCTTGTTGCGGTTTTCTTGACATTTTTTTTATTTTTTATTTCTGTCAGCAAAGTTGAATACTTTTTTCAATAACTCTGTAGTTCGTGCCAATGGATTGGCTCGAATATTATTTTCTTCTTTTTCCACCATTTTAAAAACACCTTCCAGAGCTTTTTCTGTGACAAATCCGGTTAAGTCTGTATTCACGGGTTTTACAAACGGAATCTTATTGTAAACAGTTGTAGCATCACCCCAGTATTTAGTAGCATTTACCTGACCTAATGACTGATCAACAATTGGTCTGAATTTTTCCATTAAAATTGCGGTACTGGCTTTCTTCAAATAAGCAGTGCCGGCACCATTTCCACCGGTAATAATTTGAATGGCATCTGTCACTGTCATTTGCTTTAACACTTGTAAAAATACATCTATTGCTACACCGGAAGCTTTTTCAGCTGCGCGGTTCAGGGACGTAGTTACATTATCTACCTGTTTTTGCATGCCTAATTTCAACATTGCATCCCTAACTTGTGTAGCTTGTTCGGGCCACGGAATTTTAACTAAATCATTGCCTAAAAAGCCATCTGTGGCAGATAGTAATCCCATTCCTTTTGTTATACCAACACCTAAAGCATCTTTAAGACCTTGTCCTGCTTCCTGTTCAGTAGGATCGCCCATGCTGGTGCCCAAAACGGCACTTACAGTGTCTTGTATTTGTTGAGTGGTGCATCCAAAAGTAAATACGGAAATTAAACAGATGGCAAAAAACTTTTTCATTTTAAATTGTTTTATTTGTGTAATAATTCTTGCTCAATAATAACGATTAATTAGGAAATAATGAAATGTACCATACTTAGTATAGGCGATGAATTGCTGATAGGGCAGACCCTTAATACCAATGCGCATTGGATGTCTCAAAAAATGAATGAAATAGGTATTGACGTTATTCATCATGTTTCCTTAAGTGACGAAAAAAGTGATATTATAACTTGTTTGGAGAATGCACTAAAAACGTCTCAGGTGGTTTTGATAACCGGTGGATTGGGGCCAACATCAGATGATATTACAAAAGATGTATTGTGTGATTATTTCGGAGGCAACCTGGTTTTTAATGAAAGTGCTTACCGGAATATTGAACGGATTTTTGCATTGCGAAAAAGACTCATTAATGAATCAACTAAAAGAGTTGCTTATTTGCCGGATGTTTGCAAAGTGATACAAAACAAAAACGGTACAGCTGCAGGAATGATTTTTTCTAACGAAGGTAAAACGATTGTTTCAATGCCGGGTGTGCCGTATGAGATGAAAGATATGATAACAGATGATGTAGTGCCTTATTTAAAAAATAACTACACCTTGCCGTTTATTTTTCATTGTAATATCCAGACAGCTGGTGTTGGTGAAACTCAGTTGGCAGACAGATTGATAGATTTTGAAAAAAATAAAGACCCAAGAATTAAATTAGCCTATCTGCCTAATATCGGTAAAGTTCGCCTTCGTTTAACTATAAAAGGAGAAAAAGCAGAAGAGCTTAAAGCTGTTTTAGAAAATGCCCAAAAAGAAGTAGTATCCTGTATTGAAGAACATATTTATGGTTTCGAAAATGATTTACTGGAACAAAAAATCGGTGAATTATTAGTGGCAAAAAATCTAACCATTGGCACTGCAGAAAGTTGTACCGGTGGCTACCTGTCTCACTTAATCACAGCGGTTTCCGGAAGTTCTGCATATTATAAAGGCAGTGTTATTGCATATTCAAACGAAATCAAACAGCAATTATTAGGTGTTAATGCCGAGACATTAGCTACCTTTGGTGCTGTAAGCGAGCAAACAGTTACAGAAATGGTAGCCGGTGCATTAAAGCATTTAAACGTAAATATTGCCATTGCAATATCCGGCATTGCAGGACCCGCCGGCGGCACACCGGAAAAACCGGTTGGTACTGTAGTAATTGGAATTGGCAATAAAGAAAAAACAATCGTTAAAAAGTTAAGTTTCACCAATCACAGAGACCGAAATATACAATTAGCAGCTGTGGTGGCTTTGGTCATGACCAGAAAATTTCTACTTAATCAGTTAAAAGACTGAAAATTTATTTGAACTCTTGTATCTTGTATCTCAAATCTAATTATTAAATACAATGGCTGAATATAGTTTACTAATGCCAAAAATGGGCGAAAGTGTAATTGAAGCAACAATATTAACCTGGCATAAAAATGTTGGTGATAAAGTAAGTGAACACGATGTAATTTTAGAAGTGGCTACTGATAAAGTGGATTCAGAAGTGCCAAGTCCGGTAAGTGGTGTCATCAAAAAAATCCTGTACGATGTAAATGTAGCAGTCGGTGTAGGTGAGCCTTTAGCCATCATAGAAGTAGATGGTGATGCGCCGGCACAATATATACCGGAAAAGAAAAATCCAGCAAATGAGACACCGGAAATAAGCATGGAGAAAACAGCGGAAATTAAAGTTGAAAAATCTCCTGTGCCTGAAACAAATCAGGTAATTCCAACTGTTTCCCCAGAAGTTGTTAATACTACAGAGCAACCACAAATTACAAAACCTGTTATTGATACTGAGAGCAGTCATTTGTCAGCTTCCAATAAATATTATTCTCCTTTAGTTTTGAATATTGCACAAGTGGAAAATGTATCAATGCAAGAGCTAGAAACAATTAAAGGAACAGGTGCGGAAAATCGAGTAACGAAAGAAGATATTTTAGCATACGTTGAGTTGAAGAAAACTAATCCGCAGTCTGTAATTAAAGTTCCGCAGAAACCAGATGAAGTAAAAAAAGAAGTTGCTCAATCAAACAAAACAGCAGAAAAAAATCATGAATTAAAACTAACAAATCAAGATTCCAATATAGAAATAATTGAAATGGACAGAATGCGTAAATTAATCTCGCAGCATATGACCAATTCAAGAAAAACAGCAGCACACGTATCTTCTTTTGTTGAATGTGATGTAACCAATGTAGTTCGTTGGCGCGAAAAAAATAAAAATGCATTTCAAAAACGGGAAGGTTACAGTTTGTCATTCATGCCCATATTTGTAGAAGCGATTACTAAAGCCATCAAGGATTTTCCTATGATTAACGTCAGTGTGGATGGTGATAAAATTATTAAGAAAAAAGATATAAATGTAGGCATCGCCACGGCACTTCCAAATGGAAATTTAATCGTTCCGGTGGTGAAAAATGCAGATCAGAGAAATTTACTGGGTATTGCCAAAGCCATGAATGACATCGTGGTGAAAGCCAGAACGAATTCCCTGCAACCTGATGATGTGATGGATGGTACTTATACGATTTCCAATATTGGTACCTTTGGAAATATTATCGGAACACCTATTATCAATCAGCCGCAGGTTGCAATTATGGCGGTTGGGTCTATCACCAAAAAGCCTGTTGTAATTGAGGTAGATGGACAGGACGTAATAGCTGTCAGACATATGATGTATCTTTCGCACACCTATGACCATCGAGTGGTGGACGGTAAGCTGGGTGGAATGTTTGTTAAAAAAGTGTCTGATTATCTGGAGAATTTTGATATTCAACAGGAAATCTGAAGATTTATTATTCAGAATAATACTATTTAATTGATTTTGTCTGATAAAAAGTTTAATTTAACTTTCAAATTATTTATGTTAAAGGCAATCCATGATATAGACTTATATAAGCAGATGCTAAAAAAGACATTGCTTCATTTTTCTGAAATGCCGGAAAATGAATTAAATGAATTTGCAGATATTTTCTATGTGAAATATTTCCCCAAAAAGACGGACATAATCTGTCCGGAAACTGCTGATATTAAAGGATATTTTATCGTGAGTGGTCTCGTTAGAATGCATTATACTTTAGGTGACGTTGAGATTACTTCTGATTTCAGAGATGCCGGTTCATTTTTCTTGAATGGGTATACTTTTTTTACCAAGCAAAAGAATTTTGATTATTTTACCACCTTAGAGAAAACGATTTGTCTGATTGTAGATTGGGACCAACTTGAATTGATGTTAAGTAAATATCATTCACTGGAAAGGATGGGCAGGAAAATTATGGAATGGCATTTTGTCGAATCGATGAGAGTAAGCTACAATATGTTATTTATGAACACCGAAGAACGGTTTACTATTTTTATGAAAGAGCGTTCAGGTCTTATTAACAGGGTTCCGTTGAAATATATTGCATCTTATCTTGGTGTTGCCAATGAAACATTGAGCAGATTACGCAGTAAACTCAATCGCTAATATTCAACTTTTTATCTTCTGAAATACTGCTTAATTTTCTCGATTAACATTATTTTCCTTATTTATTTTTTATCCTGATTGTCAATTATTTATTAGGTAATAGTACGAACCAAGCGGTAAACCTGATAATAATCATATAAAAAAAGTGTTTAAAATTTGATTTAAATCAACAATTAAGCTACATTGTAGGTTGTATTCAGGCTAAGAGTGAAAATTGGTCATTTTTTTGAATTAAATTTTCAGTTTAAGAGTTGTGTGTAATAATTATATAATTTAATGTAATGCAAAGCAGTAACTTAAAAAACACAAAAGATTATTGATAAAAATACATTATTAGAATGAAAAAAAATGGAATAAATATTGAAGTATACCGCAGTCAGCTTAAAAACTACCTTTTAAAGTTGGCACCCAATACAGTGCCGGAACAGTTAAATACATTGGTTGAGGAATTTACTGCAGACAAATTTTCAAAAAAAGAAATGATACTCACAGCCGGCGATTATTCTGATACTGTCTATTTTATTTGTGAAGGGTTGGTTCGTATTTATTATATCAAAGAAGATAAGGAAATTACCAACTGGTTTATAAAAGAAAATATGATGTTCGCAGCTACATATTCTATTCTTTCAGGGGAACCCAATTACAGTAATTATGAAACACTGGAAGATACTTATGTATTGAAAATTAAATATTCTGTATTAGAATCACATTACAAGAAGCATCATTCATTAGAACATCTGGGGCGGAAAATAATAGAAGCATACTATGGCGTTTTTATGAAGAAAACATTTGATGTTTTGTTCCTTTCCGCTGAGGAACGGTATACATTATTTATAAAAGACCATTCAGATCTGTTAAACAGAGTATCATTAAGGTATATTGCATCTTATCTGGGAATAACACAGGAAACATTGAGCAGGCTGAGATCTAAACATTAGTACATTTACTTTTTACCATAGATTTAAGCAGCATGGTGATATCAAAAAATCCAAAACTTGAGGAAAGGCAGCAGCAGTTACGTAATTATTTTCTGCATTTTACTCCTGATGCTGACAGTAGCGCCTTAAATGAATTAATTGAAGCATTTGAAATGGATTCATTTTCCAAAAATCAACTTATTTTAAAACAAGGAGATTACTCTGATAATTTCTATTTTATCTGCAAAGGATTAGTCCGTATTTATTATATCAAAGATGAAAAAGAAATAACCAACTGGTTTATTAAAGAGAATATGGCATTTGTACCTGCATTTTCACTATTTACAAGCAGGGAAAATATTATGAATTTTATAGCCCTGGAGAAAACATATGTCTTAAAAATAAAATACAGTGTGATGGAGAAATATTTAAACACTAATTTATCTCTGGCTATTTTAGGAAGAAAGCAGGTGGAATTGTATTTTGGTATTTTTATGACAAGGATTTTTAATGTTTTATATACTAATGTAGATGAAAAGTATCTTTATTTTATAAAAGAACACGGAGATTTACTCAAGCGGGTTCCTCTGAGGTATATTGCGGCATATCTGGGTTTTACGCAAGAAACATTGAGCAGACTGAGAGCAAAATACAGGAGCTGATTTTCAATATTCAGTTTGTTCGTTTTGTTTTATAAACAGATAATATAGTGCAATTCCGCTAATAATTATCCCAAACGCAAATAATTTGTATTGTAACTCAGCGGTGTAAAATATAAATAACCATACTGTAATACCAATGAGAGCAGGTAAAGGATACAAGGGCATCCTCCAGGGGAATTTCATGTTCTTTTTGTGCTGATGCAATATAAGAATACCGGCACTCTGGCTGACAAACTGTATAAGGATGCGCATAATAATAATGGCTGAAATGATTTCTTTCATCTTGAATAATAATGAAAAGCAAAACGCCACACCGCCTAAAATTAATAATGACATGTGCGGAAAGTTTTTAGTCGGATGAAGTTTGGAAAATACATTAAAGTAATTGCCATCCAGTGCTGCAGCATAAGGTACACGGGAATATCCGAGCATCACGGCAAACAATGAAGATACCGCGATAAATAAAATCAAAGCAGTTGCAATTTTTGCAGTAGCTGCTCCGTATATCTTTTCAAAAAAAGTACTTACGATAAATTCCGAGTCTTTTGCATCCTGCCATGGAATAACACCTAACACAGATATCTGCATCAGTAAATACAATACAGTAATACCAAAAATGGAGATAAAAATACTTCGCGGAATATTTTTCTCCGGTTCTTTTATTTCACCGCCCAGATGGCAAACGTTATAATACCCCAGAAAGGAATAAATAGTTTTGGTACTGGCATTGCCAAGGCCTATAAAAAACAAAGGAGTGAGTTTAAATGCATCTTCAGAATATGTAAAAGCTAATGTTGCATTAAAATGAGACAGCCCGCTGAAGATTAACCATAATATAGTACCACAGACGATGATACCCATGAATACGGATATTTTTCCAATGTCCGTAATTTTTCTGTACAGTAAAATAATTAGTACTAAAACCAACGAACCGGATACCATTTTTTGCTGCCAGGTTTCCAGCGGTACTAAATATTGCAGATAACTGGCAAAACCTATTGCTCCGGAAGCAATGACCAGTGGAGCTTGTATAGTGGTTTGCCAGATGTATAAAAATGAAAATAATCTTCCGTATTTCTTGCCATACAGGTTTTGCAGAAAAACATAACTTCCGCCGGCTTGCGGCCACTTTGCTCCCAATTCCGCCCATACACAGCCATCGCAGAAGGAAAGCAAAGCACCCAGCATCCAGGCTATAATACATTGAGGGCCATTCATGGCACCAATGATAAATGGAATAGTGATAAAAGGTCCGATGCCAACCATATCTATCATGTTGACGGCAACGGCCTGACGCAGACTTAATCCGCGGATGAGTTTATTCATCAGTAGGTTTTTGGTTTATAAGGTATGATTTTTAATTGTTCAAAAAACTGATTGCATTTTTCTACGGAGCCAAAACCATTCATGGTAAAATACCAGTATTGCTCCAGATCACCCTGATTCATGGCCAGCTGCATGGTGCCCTGTGATTTATGTTCTGCAATTTCCCAATTTACGATAATCTTATAACTTAAGGCATTTTTATAACCGAATTTTACGCTCTTGTCAAAAAAATATAAGGGAGCATCACCTTTCACTTTTGTAATAGCATAATCTTTCAGCTGATGAAAGGAATATCTGGAAGTGTCATTTTTATTTGCACCGGTTACACCTAAAATTACAGGTCGTTGCTCTTTAGCTAAATTTTGAATGGCACGCAGTGCCAGTAAACATGCTGCTTTATGATGAGCATGTGTTTCAGGTGTAGGTAATAAACAAAAAACAAAATCATATTTGGTGGTAGTCATGATTTCAGATAGCCTGGTCATAACAAACGGCACATTCCAGGTAGTGTCCAGCGGTTCATGCTCATCCAGTCCGTAGTGTGCATCTTTCTGGTCAAGGAAAAAAATATTGCGCATGCCAATTATTTTTCCGGCATTCATGAGTTCCTGTTTACGGAGCCGGGGAAGATTTTCCCTGCCGGTTTTTTCATCCGTCAGTTCAAGTCCATAAAAGGCTTCAGCAAGTGTAGAATATTTATAACCGCCTTCTCCATTGGTAATTACGCACTGATCTGCAATTCCGTTCATTTCTTTTGTTACTTTATAAATGGTGGCAGCAAATCCGGTTTCATCATCCGGATGTGCTGTAATAATCAGAATTTTTATGGGTGCTGAATTCTGCCCGTAACTCGGCATAGATAACGCAAAAAGACCTATAACTAATAATAATCGTTGCATTTTTATATATTTTGATAAATTAAAAGAATTAAAGAAAAATTGACTTTTATCATGATAATATTTAGTAAATTTACTAAAACCGTAACAATAATCAGATGGAAAAGAAAAAACCTTAAAACAATTGAGAAACAACCCAAAGAATTTTTAGCTGAAACGATAAGGAGTATCTCCGAAATTTCAAAGATAAATCTTCAGAAAATTCTGGCTGTTTTTGAAACGGTGGAATATGATAAAAACACTCAGATTATTAAAGAAGGCGAGATAAGCAGCTATGTGTATTTTGTAACAAAAGGTATAGTTAAAATTTATTATCACAGTTCAGGTAAAGAACTGATAGATTGGTTTGCAGAAGAAGGAACTTTTATAGGCAATCTTTATAGCCATATTATGCAAAAACCTGGTTTGATATTTATGAATCGATAGAGGATTTTATCCTTCTCAGAGCTAAGTACAGCGATTTAGAATTGTTATTTAAACAGCAACATGAAATTGAAAGTGCCTCCAGAAAAGTGCTGGAGCAATATTATGTGAAATATGTCGAAAGAGTGCATCATTTAAAAGGACTGCCTGCTGATGAAAAATATCATCTCTTTCAACAGCATTTTGGCGGATTTGTGAATCGGATACCTTTGAAATATCTGGCAGATTATCTGGGTATCACTTCTGAAACACTGAGCAGAATCAGGGGGAAAGACAATAAAAAAATAAAAAAAGTCAATAATTTGACATTTGATAATTTTTTAATTTTTTCAACTTAAAAAGTTTAGTTACATTTGTAACTAATAGAGATGACTGAAAGAGCTTTTAATTTAACAGAAACCCAGGCTAAGGACTTTTTACGAGAAACACTATCACGGGCAACTCAGGTAGATGCTGATCCTTTAGAATTACTGCTTGATTTATTTGAACTGGTATCGTATAAGAAAAACCATGTTATAATTGAAGAAGGTAAAATAGCCGATTATTTTTATTTTATCGGTAAAGGAATTATCAGGGTTTATTTTTTTAAAAAAGATAAACTTGTAATTGAGCGTTTTGAAAAAGAAGGCGGATTGTTTGGTGCAAATTTTACACACATTACTAAAAAACCGGGAACGCATGTTTACGAATCAGTGGAAGATGTGCAATTATTACGTATAAAATATGCTGAACTGGACGAGTTGTGCAAAAAGTCTCATCAGATTGAACGTTTATACCGCATCATGATGGAACATTTTCACTCAGGTTATGTAGAACGGCTGTCTTTCTTTAAATCATTAACTTCTGAAGAAAAGTACCACGAATTTATCGAGCAATATGGTGATGTTGTCAACAGGGTTTCTCTTAAAGATGTTGCCAATTATCTCGATATGACCCCTGAAACATTGAGCAGAATCCGTTCCAAATATGATAAGTATTAATGATTTGTCATTAAAGCTTTACTTTGTTTAGTGTTTTACGTTCTGAATTCGACGAGAGCCATCCATCAAAAAATGAATCAGTTTTCTTCATTTGCTGCTTTTACTTTTTTCCAGATCATCATCTGATTGGAAAATATTTTAGCAAAACCTTTCACGTCGTCACCGGTCCAGGCTGTATTCATTTCTCCGTAGCTGCCAAATTTACTGCTCATTAAATCATATGGAGACTCGATGCCGGTCAACTCAAAACGATAAGGAAGCAATTTGATAAATACTTTTCCGCTTACATTTTCCTGCGTATGGCTTAAAAATTCTTCCAGATCACGCATCAGAGGCTCATAAAATAAACCTTCGTGCAGGTTGCTGCCATATACGTTGCTCAATTGCTCTTTCCAGAATAACTGTTGTTTGGTCAACGTGTGTTTTTCTAATAAATGATGTGCTTTTATTATAATTAGTGGTGCAGCCGCTTCAAAACCTACCCGACCTTTGATGCCAATAATCGTGTCACCAACATGAATATCTCTGCCAATTGCATAAGCACTTGCCAATTTATTCAGCTCAATGATTATTTCTGTCGGATGATTATATTTTTGACCATTCAAAGAAACAAGTTCACCATTTTTAAATTCTAGCTCACATGCACTACCGTCATCACTGCCGCTTTTTTGCAGTTGTGTCGGATAGGCTGTTTCCGGCAATGAATATCTTGAAGTCAGCGTTTCTTTGCCACCTACGCTGGTGCCCCAAATGCCCTGATTAATGGAATATGCCGCTTTTTTAGCATCAATATCCACACCGTGTTTTTTCAGGTACTCTATTTCTTCTTCACGAGATAATTTATTATCTCTGATAGGTGTAATGATGGTAGCTTCAGGCATCACGATGTTAAAAACCATATCAAAGCGCACCTGGTCATTTCCGGCACCGGTGCTTCCATGTGCAATGGCGCCTGCACCAATTTCTTTTGCATATTCTGCCACAGCAATTGCCTGAAAAACACGCTCTGCACTTACAGATAACGGGTAAGTGTTGTTTTTTAAAACGTTTCCGAAAACCAGATATTTAATGCAGTTATCGTAATAGTCTTTCAGCACATCACGCACCACAAATTCTTTCACACCCATTTCTTTTGCACGCTCTTCAATGGCTGTAAGTTGCGCTTCATTAAAACCACCTGTATTTACGGTGATAGCGTAAACATCAAGTCCTTTTTCTTCCGTAAGATACTTTACACAATAAGATGTATCTAATCCACCGCTGTAGGCTAAAACTACTTTATTGTTCTTCATTGTTTATTTTTTATTTGCTTTGCTTTTTCCGGCTGTTTTCACCACTTTGATACGTTGGGCTTTTGGCGTTTTTAATTTTGCCGGAATTTTCTTTTCTACTTTTTTTACTTTGGCAAATTCTTTTTTCTTTTCATCTTTCGGGTCGAAAAGCATGCCGGTACACAAACAGTTTTTTCTGCCGGTTCTGGTGAGTACGTCATAATTAATACAGCTTTTACAGCCACTCCAGAATGCATCGTCTTGTGTAAGTTCTGAAAAAGTAACCGGTTTATAACCCAAATCGGAATTAAGTTTCATGACTGCAAGACTGGTTGTTATACCAAAAATCTTTGCCTGCGGAAAATTTTTGCGCGTGTGGTCAAATACGAATTTCTTGATTTTTTTGGCTAATCCGTGATGGCGAAATTTTTCTCTCACTATTAAACCCGAATTAGCAACATAATTCTTTCCTTCCCAGGTTTCTATATAACAGAAACCGGCTATGTGGTTATCTTCAGTAGTGGCAATAATACCTTTTTCCTGTATGATTTTTTCTTTGATGTATTCAGGATCGCGTTTGGCAATTCCTGTACCGCGTTTTTTAGCAGAATCTTCGTACAGCTTGCACAATTCTTCTGCGAAATGTAGATGTTCAGCACCGGCTATCTGAACAACAAAGGTTGAGGATGTTTTTTTCAACTTGCATAAATGATTAAAAACATAAATTTTTATCCTAACAAAAATAATCCTCAAATTGTAAATTGAATGTTATGTTTTAAGTACAGCATCTGTTTGCATTAAATAATTATATCGAATAATTTATACATACATAAATATAAATAAATACATTATTGTATATTGACATAATAATTAATTTATTATAATAGTTTTGTTTTATTGATAAAATAATGGAATTATTCAAGAAATGATGGACTAAATGCTATTTTTGTTCTTTCAACGTCGGGTTGTAACAGGATAGGTTCAATTACAGAATTGATTAGTCAAAAATAAAGTAAATAAGATGAAAAAAAAATATTATAAAGTGTTTTTTTGTGTGTTGGTTACCGTTGGAATCCATACTTATGCTAATGATAAGAATGCAAAAAATCCTTTCTTAACAGAGTTGAATGTGCCAATTGAATATGGAAAGTTACAAGCTGCTGATGTAGAAGTATATGCAAAATATGTAGCAAACGATGCAGTTGAAGGAATAGCTTCAATTCGCAATCAAAAGTCTGAAACGTTTGAAAATTTATTTGCAGCGGTAGAGGATTTCAATACACAAATCAGTGTTGCCTACAGCAATTGTCATATGCTATATTGGGTCTCACCGGATTCTGCCATTCGCGTCAAAGGACTTTTCGGTTTTCAATTACTGGACTCTGTTTCCACGCTGATTTTTTCCGATAAAGTAATCTATATGAAAATGTTGAAGTTTAAAAATTCAACAGCCTATAATGATCTGAAAGGAAACAGAAAAATACTGGCAGATGAAATGATGCTTAATTTTGAACGTACCGGTGTTAATTTGCAAGATAATCAATTGGATAAATACAAAATCCTTGATAAAGAAATAGGTTATCTTACTTCACAGTATTCCGAAAACATGAATTCATCACGTGATATTTTGGCATTGGATGAAAAAGGTGCAAATGGTTTGCCAGCTGCATTTAAAGAAAATTATAAAGTTGCAGAAGGAAAATATGAAATTCCGATTATTAATGCCACTAATGAAACAGTAATGGCAAATGCTGTGAAGGAAGCTACCAGAAAAGCGTATTTTATTAAATTCAATAACAGAGCAGCCGATAAAAATATATCTATACTCGATAGCCTGGTGAAAAAAAGAGATGAATTAGGAAAGCTAATGGGTTACCCGACATTCGCCTCTTTTAATTTAGTTCCCAAAATGGCAAAAGATGCGCAAACTGTCTGGAAATTTATAAATGACTTAGTGAGCCTGTCTAAAGAAAAAGCAAAGAAAGATGTTATACAACTGGAAGCAGAAAAGAAAAATGAGGTAAAGCGAAAAAGAAAAGCACAACTGCAACCATGGGACGTTACCTTTTATAAAAATCAGATATTGAAAAAACAATATCAGGTAAATAAAGAAGAACTACGTGCTTATTTTCCAATGGAAACCTGTTTAAAAGGCATGTTTGAAATTTATCAGGAATTACTGGATTTAGAATTCAGAAAAGTTCAGAATCCTTCTGTTTGGCACGAAGAAGTTGAATTGTATGAAGTGTATGAAAACGGAAAATTGAAAGGTAGATTTTATTTAGACCTCTATCCAAGACAAAACAAAGAAACTTGGTTTTACGGCGTGCCACTTACGCAAGGAAAAGCAACACCAAACGGATATGAAGTGCCGGTTTCCATGCTGCTTGGAAATTTCACACGACCAACTAAAACGCAGCCATCGTTGCTAAGCCAGCGAGAATTAA
>JBIKPT010000039.1:0-19343 GCA_044357355.1 Chitinophagales bacterium | reverse complement strand
TCAAAAATTACCGGAACGGCGGTATTGCCTAAAGGAGCTTTTGCAATGGTGTTAATGCTGTACAGTGCCATTGGTGTTTTTGTATCGCTGGTGTTTGCCTTCATTCTTAAAAAAGAATAAAATAGAGTTTCAATTTGGTTACACAAATGAATAACTCTATTTTTGCAGTATAATTCTTATATCTTAAACCTGAAACCATCAATTGAATATATCTGTAGTCATACCATTACTAAACGAAGAAGAATCGCTGCCTGAATTATTTTCCTGGATAGAGAAAGTAATGATTGATAATCAGTTTTCGTATGAAGTGATTGCAGTAGACGATGGCAGTAAGGATAATTCATGGCAAGTGATTAAAGAACAGTCGCAGAAAAATGCAAATATTAAAGGCATCCAGTTTCAGCGTAATTACGGAAAATCAGCTGCCTTGCAAGTCGGGTTTGACGCTGCACAAGGCGATGTGGTGATTACCATGGATGCAGATTTACAGGATTCACCGGACGAAATTCCTGAGTTGTATAAAATGATTACCGTAGATGGTTATCACCTCGTTTCAGGCTGGAAGAAAAAACGTTACGATCCAGTCACTAAAACCATTCCGACAAAATTATTCAATGCAGCTACACGCTATGTTTCCGGTATTAATAACCTGCATGATTTTAACTGCGGACTGAAAGCCTATCAGAAGAAAGTGGTGAAAAGCATTGAAGTGTATGGCGAAATGCATCGTTATATTCCGGTGATTGCTAAATGGGCAGGTTTCGATAAAATAACGGAGAAAGCAGTCCAACACCAGGAACGCAAATACGGTAAAACGAAATTTGGCATCGAACGTTTTGTAAACGGATTTTTGGATTTAATGAGCATTACGTTTGTAGGCCGTTATGGTAAAAGACCGATGCATTTGTTCGGTACCTTAGGTGTGTTGTCTTTCTTTTTTGGTATTTTAATTTTGATTTACCTGACGATTACGAAAACAATTTTTGGTGTGGTAGGCATGACCAACAGACCCATATTTTACCTTGGTATTTTAACGATAATTGTAGGAACACAATTGTTTGTTGCAGGCTTCTTAGGCGAACTCATTGCACGCAACGGAGCTGACAGAAATCACTATTCTATTGGTGAAAAAATCAATCTTTAATTTTTATTTTTAACACAAAGACACATAGTTTAGGTTCTATGAAAGAATTTATTCTTTACTATGTATTGCTATTATTATTAAAATGCTTGAAAATAAGATTAAGATTTTCAGTAGAAATCTTCGATTTTTATAAAGTAATTCTTTGTGCCTATGTGTTTTAATTTCATTTTTCCAAACTCAACTCACCATAAATCGGAAAGTGATCTGAAATCTTATTATTTACAATCTCAAATTTTTGAATGGAAAATACCGGTGAGGTCAGCAAATAATCAATCCGCAAAAACGGGATTTTTCCATTGTAAGTATGTCCAATTCCGAAACTGTAATCAATAAAAGCATCATTCATATTTTTTGAAATGGTATTGGCAACATACGAGTTAGGTAAATCATTAAAATCACCGCATAAAATAAAGGGTTTGGTTTGTTCATTCAGGAATTTTTTGAGTTCATCCGCCTGTTGAGCCCTGCGTTCAAAGGCCTTCTTCAGTTTTATAACGATGTTTTTTGCGCCATGCTCATCCAGGTTTTGTGTTTCCCTGAATTCAGCTATCGTTTCATAATCTTTCTCTCCGAAATAAATAGATTGTAAATGCACATTTACAAAACGAATGATGGTGTCGCCTATTTCAATGTCTGCATATAAACCTTTAAATGGTTTTTTGCCATAGCCTGTTTTAAATGGCTGTTTCATAATGTTGCCATGCTCTTTTATCGGTAATTTAGAAAACAAGGCAATGCCCCATTCATCGGTGCTGCGCAGCACTAATTCTTTAGTGAAATAATAGTGCGTATATCCTAATTGCTGTAATTGTTTTATCGTGCTGAATTCTTTTGTGGTATCATTATAAAATTCCTGAAAAGAAATCACATCCGGATTTTTTTCTTTGATTGTCTGAAATATTTTATCTTTTGAGTTGATATTTTCACTCCAGTTATACAAGTCAAAGTCGCGTACATTATAACTCATTACTTTGATGACTTTTGAGTTTGTTTGCTCCGTTTTTGGTTTGCCGATATTAGTTGCAAATAACTTCAACAGCTGAGGTAAGCAGGCGGCAATGGCCAGCAAAGAAACTACTGCAAAATGCCGTTTACGCAATATCCAGCTTGCAGAAAACAGAAGATTAATTATAACCAATGCAGGTAATGTCATACCGGCAAAAGGCAAAAACCAGATTTTATCAGGACTGATATAAGAAGCGGATAAGCTAATCAGCAATAGCACTACAAAAACGATGTTTGCGGTACGTGAAGTAAATGATATAATCCACTTAATAAATTTCATCCAACGGCAAGATAAACTATTATTTTGAGTTTTTATAAATCAGAAAAACAGATTCATCACGGATTAATCTTCCTGACTAATCTTAAACAGAAATTCTTTTTCCTCTTTAGATAAACTTTCATAACTCGAGCGGTTTATTTTATCGAGAATTGCATCCAGTTTTTCCTGTTTACTGGCCGTTTCTTTTTGCTGAGCAGTATTGGTTTTGGTGGTTTTTTCAGAAGTATAAACGTATTCTTTTTTGTATTCTACTTTTAATTTGCTTTTCTTCTTAAATAAATTGGAAAAGAAGTCGGTAACCGCATAAAATGGTTTTGAGAAATCCATTCCATTTTGTAATTGTTTAATAAAAATGAAACCAAAAAGTGCACCGCCTAAATGTGCAATATGGCCGCCTGCATTTCCATTCTGAATATTTATTAAGTCTAACACAACATATACCAATGCAATCCATTTAATTTTCACAGGACCAATAATGGCAAAACCCAGTTCAAAGTTAGGCGCTATGGTTGCAGCCGCCAATACAACAGCCATCACACCGGCAGACGCACCGATACAGGTTGCAGCTCCAACCACATTGTTGAATACAGGAAAAATATTATAAGAGAGCACATACAGCAATCCGCCGAAAATACCGCCAAAAATATACAGCGGAAGTATTTTGGTTTTGCCAATCATATCCTGTACAATTTGTCCAAACCAATAAAGACCCAGCATGTTCCACAAAATATGCCAGAATCCTTCATGCAAAAACATGTAGGTAAAAATGCCCCAGGGATGACGTAATATGTTATAAGGTGAAGCATAAAGCGAGAAAAAACTGACAAGGTCAAAAGGCGTGTTTTTTGCCATCAGCATAAACGGTAAATTGATTAAATTGACGATGACGAAAATGGCGATATTAATCAGAATCAATTTGATTAAGTCAGAACCATATCGGTATTGCCATTTTATATCTTGCCAAATATTCATTGCTAATAGAACGTTTTCTTGTTGGTTTTATTCCAGAATAAAACTAATAAAAATCCAAATATTGCGCCACCGATATGTGCATAATGTGCAACGTTATCAAGCCCAACCTGCGCAAACGCAATATCATATGCTATGATGACCAATGGAATTAAGTATTTTGCTTTTATCGGAACAGGAATAAATAAAAACATTAATGGTGTATTCGGAAACAAAAATCCGAAAGCAGCGAGCAAGCCGTAAATGGCACCACTGGCACCTACTAAACTCTGATAATAGATTTCAGATAAACTCTTAATAGCCTGTTCACCTAGCTGCAATGGTGCAATTGTATCGTTGTCTATAAGAATATATCCGGTATGATAATAGGCAATGGATGCACTGATGGCAAGGTGAAAGAAAATAGCACCAAATCCTGAGAATAAATACAGAAAGGCAAAGCGTTTACTGCCTAGTACGCGCTCATTTTCTAAAATAGCACCGAAATTATACAGTGCATACATATTGAAAAAGATATGCATAAAGCCACCATGTGTAAACATATGGGTAACCAGTTGCCAAGGCTTAAAATCAGGATTGCTTGGGTAGTGCATGGCAAAAACATCCGTGAGGTGTGGATATAACAGGCAGGCAACGAATACTAAAATATTCAGTAATAGCAAGTTCTTTACGACTGGTGTCATATCCAGCATTCCGCCAAATCTTCTTAATTGAGACATATTTTTTTGTTTTTAACAAGAGCCAAAAAATTCATCGAAGATGAATAACTCTGTTTGTCTATTTTATTTTTTATAAGCATAAACCAATGTGTCTATGTGTTTAATTTCCAAATTTTCGTTCAATTTCATCAAAACTGTATTGTATAAACGTAGCCAAACCAGCAGGATTGATATTCGGTTGCTCGCAGGCAAACAATTCATCGATGAGTTGCTGCATGGAGTTTTTATCGAGTGTCTTTCCTGATTTTATGGCTGTCTGATAAGCAAAGGTCTTCGCTACATTCTTACGTTTGTCAAAATCGTCGGTCTTACTGCTTGTTTTAAAATCTTCTAACAATTTTTCTATCAATTGAGTTTCATTTTCATCGCTTAAATCTCCGGGCATTCCGTGCACGACAAAAGTGGTGCCTCCGAAAAACTGAATATCAAAGCCTAAGGCTTTCAGTTCCGGAATAATTTCTTTCAGTAATTCCGTGTCGCTGTTGTTAAATTCCAGCGTTTTAGGAAATAAGGTTTGCTGAGTAGAGGCCGGTTGATTCGCTAAGTTTCGCAGGTATCTTTCAAATAAAATACGCTGATGAGCTTTGTGCTGATCGACCAGAATAAAACCACTTCGGATTTGTGTTAATATATAACGTTCATGCAGTTGAATCGGCTCGAAACGTTCATTTTTAAACGGATTATTAGAAATTTCATTTTCATTTTCCAGCGCTTCCAGCTGGTTCATCTTGCTGCGAATAGTTACCGTTCTTTCTTCCGTTTCTTCATCTATTTCATACAACTTTTTCCATTCATCAAAATTCGGATTGTTGTCGTTGGTAAAATTACGTTGTTGTATAGCAGGAATATCTTTGTCGAATGGTGAATGATAGGAACCTCTGGTATTGCTGTCGGTATTTAATTTGGATTGAACTACTTTGAAAGGTTGTTCATTATAAACACGTTCATCAATCAGCTGGTTAAACGTTGATTCATGTTCAAAATCAATCGTTGGCATCACGCTGTATTGCGACAAGCCATGCTTGGCAGCAGCATTCAGCAATAAATAAATGGATTTTTCATCTTCAAATTTAATTTCCTGTTTGGTAGGATGCACGTTGATGTCAATGGCACCTGGTTCTATATCAATAAACAAACAATAAAATGGAAAACTTTTATCCGTAATCAATCCGTCATAAGCTTTGGTAATGGCGTAGTTCAGGAAATTATTTTTAATGAAACGATTGTTGACAAAGAAAAATTGCTCGCCTCGTGTTTTCTTGCTCACCTCTGGTTTGCCGATAAAACCACGTACACTCACATAATCGGTGATTTCTTCAATCGGCACTAATTTTTCGTTATAGTTTTTACCAAAGATATTGACGATGCGCTGACGGATATTTGCTGCTTTTAAATGATAGACTTCAATGCCATTGTGATGCAATGAAAAGAAAATAGATGGATTGGCCAATGCCACGTGCACAAATTCATCTAAAATATGTTTGGTTTCAATTTGATTTGATTTTAAAAAATTGCGCCGTGCCGGTACATTGTAAAATAAATTTTTCACAGAGATGGACGTGCCGGAATTGGTAGCAGTTTGATCCTGTAAAATTACTTTCGAGCCTTCTACAATCAAAATAGTGCCTACTTCTTTGTCGTGCGGTTTAGTTTTCATTTCCACTTGCGCCACCGCAGCAATACTTGCCATGGCTTCACCACGAAAACCGAATGTATATAAAGAAAATAAATCTTCAATTTTCTTGATTTTAGATGTCGCATGGCGTTCGAAACACATACGCGCATCGGTTTCGCTCATGCCACAGCCATCATCCACTACCTGTATCAGTGCACGACCGGCATCTTTTATAATTAACTGCACACTTTTGGCACCGGAATCCACGCTGTTTTCCAGCAATTCTTTCACCACAGAAGCAGGCCGTTGAATCACTTCGCCCGCCGCAATCTGATTGGCAATGGCATCTGGTAAAAGTTTTATAACATCAGACATAAGAAGACGCAAATTACAAAATTGTGTACGTTATAACGTGTTAAATGCTGTTATTTTGAAGCATTAAATTATCATCAAAATTCTATTTCCACGTTCGTTTAAAGATTAAAACACCCAAAAGCTTATAAATTTATTATGTTTGAGCAAATTTAGGTCTGATTTTTGCAGAATGGTTGAATTATACAATTGGAGAATTAAAGAATGAGAAAAGAAACTTTTAAGCTATTGATAAACAAGATTGTACAATTCTATAATGCTGCAATTCTACTGTTTTTAACGGCCTACTGTCTGCTCAGTCCTGCATATTCATTTGGAACCGAACCACCTTATCTGAAAGATACATCTACTATTTGGGTAGATTCTGTTTTGAAAAGCATGACCTTAGATGAAAAAATTGGTCAGTTATTTATGGTAGCTGCCTATTCCAATAAAGATGAAGCAAGTTATCAAACGATTGATAAATACATTAAAGAGTATAAAGTTGGCGGCTTGATTTTCTTTCAGGGAACACCACAAAAGCAGGCAGAATTGACGAATCGTTATCAGGCACAAAGTAAAGCGCCATTGTGGGTTGGCTTTGATGGTGAATGGGGTTTGGGTATGCGATTGGATAATACCATTTCGTATCCGCGACAATTGACATTGGGTGCAATTGATAATCCTGATTTGATTTATGATATGGGAAAAGAAATTGCGCGACAGATGAGCCGCATAGGCATTCATATCAATTTTGCACCGGATATTGATGTGAACAGCAATCCCAATAATCCGGTAATCAATGACCGTTCTTTTGGTGATAATAAATTTGCGGTGGTTAGAAAAGGGCTTGCCTACATGATGGGTATGCAAGACAATAAAATTCTGGCCAGCGGCAAACATTTTCCCGGTCATGGCGATACAGATGTGGACTCACACAAAGATTTGCCGGTGCTGAAACAATCTGTTGAAAGACTGGAATCTGTTGAACTGTATCCGTTCAGTCAGTTTATCCGTTATGGTGTTGGAAGCATTATGGTGTCGCATTTGAATGTGCTGGCTTTAGATGGTGCGCCTAATTTCCCGGCAACTTTATCGCCAAAAATTATTCAGCAAAAACTGATAGATTCCATGCATTATAATGGTTTGATTTTTACCGATGCGATGAATATGAAAGGCATTACTAAATATTATCCGTCCGGTGTGGCAGAAGTAATGGCCATCATGTCGGGTAATGATGTGATGTTGTTTCCCGACGATGTGGACGCTGCTATAGCCGGTGTTCGTTGTGCGGTTTTGCAGGATTCCATTATTACAGAAGAGCTGATTAACCGTAAGGTTCGCAAAATTTTAGCAGCAAAATACTGGTTAGGCTTAAATAAATACGAACCCATAAAATTAGATGGTATCGATGCGGATATCAACAGTGAAGAAGCAAAGTTTTTGAAATTTAAATTGGTGGAAAATGCGATTACCGTTGCAAAAGATTCTGCATTGATTATTCCGGTTTTAAATTTACAGAAACGAATTGCGAATGTAAGTATTGGAAGCAGTAAACCGACGACATTCTCTACAACATTAGATAAATATACAGAAGTAGATCACTTCTTTATTCCAAAAGATGAATCGCTAATAACGTTTAATGCTACACTGGCAAAATTAAAAGATTATCATCTGGTGATTATAGACATACAGGATATGAGTCGTTTTGCAGCAAAGAATTTTGGTTTGACTGCCAATTCGATTTCTTTTTTAAAACAAGTGAATAAACAAAATCAAACAATATTGACGGTATTGGGTTCGCCGTACAGTTTAAAACATTTCCAGGATTTTAATTCAGTAATTGTTGCCTACAATGAAGAAGACGAAGCGGAATCTATAGCAGCACAAGTTATCTTCGGTGCGCGCGGTGCGGAAGGCACTATGCCGGTGACGGTAGGTAAATTTCAATACGGAGACGGCGAATGCACCCAATCCAACATGCGTTTAAAATACGGCCATCCGCTGGAAGTAAATATGAATACAAAGACATTGCAGAAAGCAGACGCCATTATTTATAAAGCTATAGAAGACAGAATCTTTCCCGGTGCGCAATTGTTAGTGGCAAAAGACGGCAATGTGATTTATGAAAAAGCCTATGGTTTTCATACGTACGACAATACCTTGGCCACGAAAACTACGGATTTGTTTGACATTGCTTCGGTGACGAAAGTAACTGCGACAGTGCCGATGATGATGAAAATGCAGGAACAAGGCAAAATGGATATCAATAAAAAATTGGGAGATTATTATAAGTATCCTGAAGGTTCAAACAAAAAAGATATAGTTATAAAAGAAATGTTGTGTCACCAATCCGGTTTGCCGGCTTGGATTCCGTTTTATAAAAACACGTTGGATTCATTAGGAAACCCTGACAGCTTGTGGTATTCTAAAATGCAGGATTCTGTATTTTCTGTAAAGATTACAGATAGTTTGTTCCTGAAAAAATCATTTCAGGATTCCGTGTGGAATATGATTTATAATTGTCCGTTATCCGCAAAAGAATATAAGTACAGCGATTTGGGCTATTATTTATTGAAGCAAATTATAGAAAAAACCTATAAAGATTCACTGCAAAATATTTCACGAAAATATTTATACGCACCATTGGGCATGAATTATACACAATACAATCCGAAGTGGAATGGCTATGATTTGGACAAGATTATGCCGACAGAAATAGAAAAGAATTTCCGTCAGTCTTTATTGCTGGGAACAGTACACGATCAGGGCGCAGCATTGTTAGGCGGCGTTGCCGGACATGCAGGAATATTTTCGAATGCCAATGATTTAGCAAAATATTTTCAGCTGTTGTTAAATGGAGGGACTTACGGCGGTTATAAATATTACGAAGCATCCACGATTAAAAATTTCACGTCTAAGCAATTTCCGAACAACAGAAGAGCGATAGGTTTTGATAAGCCGACACCATTCGGACAAGACGGACCCACCTGCGATGCCGCTTCACCAGAATCGTTCGGACATACTGGTTTTACGGGTACGATCGCCTGGGCTGACCCAAAAAATAATCTTGTTTTTATTTTCCTGTGCAATCGTGTATATCCAAGTGCTGATGTAAATACGCTGGCAAAACAGGGCATTCGTCCTAAGATACAACAGGTGATTTATGATGCGATTGGGAAATAGCATTGAGTAGTTAGTAATTAGTATTGAGATGAGAACCATTGCGTCTTTTGCATCTTTGCGTGAAAAAATAAATACGCTACACTTCGTAATTAAAATTCACTTCACAGCCCTCGCTGCAATTCGTGCAGATGTCAATTTCTTTTCTGCCTTTTACTAATTTCGTTCGGAAGTCTTTGTACAAATCATTGTTCCAGATTTGAGAAAAGGTATGTGTTTTTAAATTGCCCAATTGATGCTGCGCGTCTTTGTCAAAGCAACAGGGAACCACTTTGCCATCCCAGGTAATTACGCAGCTGTGCCATAATTTCCAGCAAGAGTTTTCTAACGTATTTTTGATGGAATAAGTGCCATCGCTGTTTTTTCTGTAACGGGAATATTGTTCATTCTCAGGAATCAGTTCATTGCCGTTTTTGTAATCATATACCTGTGCCGTTTTCAGAATCACTTCATCTACACCAATTTCTTTTGCCAGTAATCTCAAATCCTCAATCTGATGTTCATTCGGTTTTACCACTAAGAATTGAAAAATAATGTAAGGTTTTTTCGATTGCATTTCTTTTTTCCAGTGCACGATGTTTTTTGCACCTTCAATTACTTTATCCAATTGTCCGCCAACACGGTAACTCTGATAGGTTTCCTGTGTGGTGCCGTCAATGGAAATGATCAGTCTGTCCAGTCCGCTTTCAATGGTTTGTCTGGATACAGCATCCGTTAAATAATGCGCATTCGTGGAGGTTGCCGTATAGATTTTTTTTTGTCGTGCATAGGCTACCATCTCTAAAAAATTCTTATTCAGATAAGGTTCTCCCTGAAAATAAAAAGTGAGGTAGATTAAATCTTTGGAAAGTTCGTCCATAGTTTTGCGAAAGAAATCCGGTTCCAGCATGCCAATGGGTCGCGTAAAAGAACGCAAGCCGCTCGGACATTCCGGACAGCGCAAGTTGCAGGAAGTCGTAGGTTCAAAAGAAATGGAAAAAGGCATTCCAAGTTGAACCGGTTTTTTTAAATATTTAGTCAGATAAAAAGAAAGATACACCAAGCCCATATTCCACACTCTTCGAATGGTCAGTTTCGAAATAAAGTTCAGCGTATTTTGGGTAGATGCATTCATTGTTTAACAAACACAATATACGAGAGATTTGATTAAACACATAGAAACATAGTATTTTGAAAAGCAAACCAGGCACTGCAATTCATAATCGGAAAAATAAAGAAAAACAGAAGAGCAAGCAAAGCTTGCCTGATGTGTATCTATTAATAGCCGTATATTATTAAAAGAACCTTTAAATCTTCTTTTCCTATGTTTCTATGTGTTTAAAGAAATACCGTTTCGTAGTGATTATTGCAACATTAGTTTATTTTTTCTGTACAGGAACCGCATCCGTTTTCGGAATATGCTTCTTAAAATATCTGATTACAAAAAACAACATTACTAAGATTAGTACGCAAACAACACCTGCAATAACAAACGGAATGATAATGCTGAAAATGCTACCAACAATGGCTAAAATATGCTCTACAGTCGCTACAATTGGATTGGCAACGCCAGCTGTGGTGGCTGTTGAGGTGGCGCGTGTCAAAGCCGTTCCGGCCTGGATAATTCCGGCACTGCCGCCACCAACAATAATACCTAAACCCCATTTCAGCATCGGATCTATATCCGGTAAAATTGCAGAAGCCGTAAGTAAAGTACCTGCAATTACGGATGCTGGTGTAGTTACGGTATCTAATATATTGTCTACAAATGGAATGTAATAACCTGCGATTTCAAAAATCGTTGCTGCACCAAAACAAATGATCGCTGCCGTGCTGCCCATCCATTGAAAACCTTCACCAAGATGTAAAATTCCCATTTTAGTGGCAATACTTGCTGCTAACAAAGGCACAAACACCCTGAAGCCACAACTGGCGCTCAAACCCAAGCCCATAACAAGACTTAATAAAACTTTATTATCGTTGAAAAAATGCAGGGCATCTGTCGAAACGAATTTCATAATAGTTGTATCCATAGTTAAAATTAGTATTTATTTCCCTATAAACATCAAAACACGCACCAAAATTCCACCGGCATGTTACTGATAAATTAAGAAAAATGACAATAAATTACGTAAATAGCTTATATGTTGGTTTAATTTATAAATACGTGAATAAAATCTTGCGGAGCGTGACTCACGACTCACGACTTTTTTTTACTTTTACAAAAAATTACACAATGGAATTAAGCGGAAAAGTTTTTAAGGCAATGCCGGTAGAGTCCGGAGAAGGAAAAAACGGTGTTTGGAAAAAACAACAGATTATTATTGAAATTGATAATGGAAAATATCCTAAAAAAGTAGCAGTCGTATTTTGGGGTGATTTAGTGAATAGTGATGCGTTTGCGGAAGGCAAAGATATTTCCGTAGAGTTTGATATCGAAAGCCGTGAATACAATGGTAAATGGTACACGGATGTAAAAGCCTGGAGAATCAACAGAACAGAAAATAATAGCAATGCATCTAAAACTGTAACATCTTCTGGTCCTGCGGTAGCACCTGCCTTTACAGAAGCAGATGTACCGGCAAATCAGATGGATGATGATTTACCATTTTAACTAACAACCATTACCATGGATTTTTCCGGTAATAGGTAACATAAGCATCGCCGTCGATGACAATCATAGGATCACCCGTTTTCGGGTGATTTTTCTTTTGAAACGAATAGCTTGCAGGCAACTATTGACAATGTATGAAACACTCAAAAAAGAAAACTTATTATTCAAACCTTATGTTGAGTTGCGACTTGACAATGACTCAATTATTAAACTGTATCTTGATCAATTGGACTATGACAAAATAAAAATTTACAAACGTCAAGAACTGCAAGATAGTAATAAAAAAATAACGATAAAGGTAGAGAGTAAGAACTTAGGAAACGGAATGTTCCTTTGTGAAAAACTTATCTCTGTTGGCAAAGTAGATGGACAGACACGACAAGTTCAAAAGAAATTTAAAATAGAAGATTACCGTTAGTGCCAATTACTCATAGACAGATAACATTGATAACAAAAAATAATATCATCAGTTTACAGTGACTTACTTGACAATCAAAATGCACTGGTGCTAACAAAAAATTGGCAATAGTTGTGGTAGATTTGACAATTGAAGTTTTGTGTAATAAATTAAATTTGTAAATAAATGATAGTTGGTGCTAAACACGCACAACCCCCACCCTCTGCAGGTGTTTAGCAGCAAGCGTAGCGCGCAAGTGTCACCTGCCGTTCTAAAAGCTTCAACCCATAGGTAATCAGAGATTTAGAAATTGATATAAAATTAAAAACGCCTGCAATCCTCTGATATGCAAGCGTTTTTGGGTTTGGCACCTGTGATCCCGCTGGGATTCGAACCCAGGACCCATACATTAAAAGTGTATTGCTCTACCAGCTGAGCTACGAAATCATTGCTTTTTTATAAAAGCGAGTGCAAAGATAACTTATTTTAATTAAATGACAACAGTATTTTGGTTTTTTTGATGTGTTAACGCTTATTTAAACATCATGCCTTTCACCCACAATGTAACTTTCTGCTCAGAAGTGCTGTCTTGAACGGCATCTGCCAGTATAACAGCCGTTTTTCCGGGGCTATTTGTCGGCACTTTAAATTTCTTGTCTTTCACATCCAGCAATACTTCCGTGCCGCCGGCATCTTTAATGGTAAACCAGCATCCTTCACTCATACAGCTTTTTTCAATTTTACCTTCAATCTGCACATCATTAACAGTCTGATTCGTTTTTAGTTGCGTCAATACCTCATTTATTGAAACAGGATTTTTAACGGTAAATGCATCGCCAAATGTCTTTGTGGTGCTCTCACAAGCCACCAGCATACTTACGAAAAGTATGGAGTAAAGTATTTTTTTCATAGAATTCTAATTATTAATTTCTTCTTTTTTTACCTGACGGCCATTTTCAAACTGCAATTTACGGATAAGTTTGTTATTTACTAGTGAATCATAAATTTCTACTTCACCGTCAAAGACATCAAAATCTTCCATGATTTCTTTTTTAGTACCAGATGCCAGCAAATTTCCATTGTCGTAATATTCCTTATAAGGACCGTTTACATGATTGTCTACCAGGGTAATTTCTTCTTTCACTTTATTTTTAGGTGTTTTGAAATAGTTTTTCCAAACACCATTCATCATATTGTCTTTATAAACACCTTCCTGCTGCAGGCTGCCATCTTCATAATATGCTGCAAACTTTCCTTCATATTTATTTTCCACATAGTTTTCTGTCTGCATGATTTTTCCATTCGGATAATATAATGTACGCAAACCATTCAGTTTCCCATTTTCATAGGTAGCTACCTCCAGGATTTTTCCATCGTCGTAGTATTTATTATAAATTCCAAGTTTTATTTCCGGATTTTTCTTGTCTGTGAAATAACTTTCCACCACAATTCCGTCTTTATTTTTCACTTCTACCTTTTTCTTGTTACTGCAACCTGCAAAAGTTGTTAACACAAAAAACAGGATGAACCATTTTGTGCTTACATTTAATTGAACTTTAACCTTATCCATATTTTTAAATATTTATTTTTGGAATCAAATTTCGCAATTTTTATGAACCAATTACAACAAATTATTGAAAATGCCTGGAACGACAGGAATCTATTGCAGGAAGAAACCACGTTAAAGGCCATTAACGAAGTAATAACGCTGTTAGATACAGGAAAATTGCGTGTGGCAGAACCTACAACTGATGGCTGGAAAGTGAATGACTGGGTTAAAAAAGCAGTTATCTTATATTTTCCTACACAAAAAATGGAAACCATTGAAGTAGGACCTTTCGAATTCTACGATAAAATTCCATTGAAAAGGAATTATGCAGAATTAGGTGTTCGAGTGGTACCTCATGCTATTGCACGTCATGGTGCCTTTCTGGAAAAAGGAGTAGTCATGATGCCATCTTATGTAAATATTGGTGCATATGTAGGCAGCGGCACCATGGTGGATACCTGGGCAACGGTTGGCAGTTGTGCTCAAATAGGAAAGAATGTGCATCTAAGCGGCGGCGTAGGTATTGGCGGTGTTTTAGAGCCGGTGCAGGCAGCACCTGTAATTATAGAAGATAATTGTTTTATTGGTTCCCGTTGTATTGTGGTAGAAGGTGTTCGCGTGGAAACAGAAGCGGTGCTGGGTGCTAATGTTGTATTAACGATGTCGACGAAAATCATTGATGTTTCCGGTCCTGAGCCAATAGAATACCGTGGTGTCGTGCCGGCCAGAAGTGTAGTGATTCCGGGAACCATTCCGAAAGAATTTCCGGCAGGAACCTATCAGGTGCCTTGTGCTTTAATTATCGGTCAGCGCAAAGCCAGCACAGATACTAAAACATCCTTGAACGATGCGTTGAGAGATTTTAATGTGGCTGTATAGTATAAAGTAGTAAGTAGTAAGGGGTAAGTGGAAAGTATTATAATTTACAGAAATGGCAATACAAAGATTTGAAGATATTATAGCATGGCAGAAATCACAGGATTACGCAGTAATTATTTACAGATTATTTAAAGACAGCAAAGACTTTTCTTTCAAAAACCAGATTTGTGATGCAGTAGTTTCTGTTTCAAATAATATAGCTGAAGGTTTTGACAGAAGTTCAAATGCTGAATTTAAACGATTTTTATATTATTCTATCGGTTCATGCAGCGAGGTAAAATCAATGTTGTATTTGGCACAAAGGTTGGATTATATTACAACGGAGGATCTTACAGAAAATATTGAATATGGCAATGAAATCTCAAAAACAATTAGAGGATTAATTAAATCTATTGAATAACTTATTACTTACTACTATGACAATTGGTTTTGACGGGAAACGTTTATATGATAATAAAACAGGTTTGGGAAATTATTCCCGAACATTGTTTAACCGTTTATTACAGTTTTATCCTGAAGAGGAATATAAAATTTTTGTACACCAGAAATACTTTGAAGACAGTCAGTATAAATATCCTGCTTTTGTAGACAGAACGATTGTATCTGATGCATTCAGTGCAGACCTATGGAGATTTAAAGGCGTAGAAGAGGATATTGCACAGCATGGAATTAATGTGTTTCACGGCCTGAGCAATGAAGTGCCGGAATTGCCATCCGGAATAAAAAAGGTAGTGACCATTCACGATGTTATTTTCCATAAACTACCTAAAACATTTCCATTTATAGACCGGCAAATGTATTCGTATAAAACAAAAAAAGCCTGTCATATTGCAGATGCGGTGATTGCTGTAAGTGAGCAAACGAAACAGGATTTAATAGAATTAACCAAAACTCCGGAAGAGAAAATTCATGTGGTGTACCCAACCTGGAATAAGGAATACGAACACGAATGTAATTACGTTTTAAAAGAAGAATATTTTGCACGCTACGGTTTGCCGAGAGATTTCGTGTTGTATGTAGGCGCTGTCAGTAAACGCAAGAATTTTCTGCGTTTGTTGGAGGCAATGAACTTGCCGGAAAATCAGGATAAGCACTTAGTAGCCGTTTCTAATGGTGGCGACGAATACGGAGCAGCGGAAGAATATATCTATGACAAGCAACTGGAAGGCAGAGTTTTTTTTCTGAAAGATTTGCCCTGGTACGAATTGCCGATTATCTATCATATGTCACAAGGTTTGGTGTATCCAAGTTTGTATGAAGGTTTTGGGTTGCCCATTCTCGAAGCCTTGCGTTGCGGCAAACCGGTCATAACCAGCAATCTGTCTTCTATGCCGGAAGTAGGCGGTGATGCGTGTATCTTTATTGATCCGACGAATGTCGAAGAAATATCTGCTGCCATTAATTTCATCTATTACAACCTGGAACTGGCTGCAGAAATAAAAACAAAAGCCATGCATCAGATTCAGAAATTCAATCCGCAAAAGATGACACAAAAGATGATGGATGTGTATCGGAGTTTATAACAAGCAGATAAAGTTAATAGCATGAAGGATACTGTAATTTATATCAATGAAGTCACATCTATTCTTCAAAAAGGTAAAACCATCTTATATCCAACGGATACTATTTGGGGAATTGGCTGCGATGCAACGAATGAAACTGCCGTAGATAAAGTTTTTGATATTAAAAAAAGGCCAAAAGAAAAAAGCCTGATCGTTTTGGTAGATGCTGTTGAAATGCTGAAAGAGTATGTAGCAATTACCGACGAAACAGAAGCTTTAATCAGTTCATTCGAATTGCCAACTACTGTTATTTATTCAAACCCAACCGGATTGGCTGCTAATGTGCTAAACAACGATAAATCAATAGCAATACGGATAGTAAATCATGCATTTTGTCGCCGATTAATTCGAGACTTTGGCAAGCCGATAGTTTCTACTTCGGCAAATATTTCCGGAGAAAAATATCCGGTTTCTTTTGATGAAATTTCAGATTCAATAAAATGTAAAGTAGATTTTATAGTAGATGAAAAATACGACACATCCGTTTATAAATTCCCATCTAAACTGATAAAAATTAATGCTGACAATTCGATAGATTATTTACGTTAGTTTTTTCAATGAATAAAATATCACAGAGTTACGCAGAGAACTCACTGAGTATAAATCGTCGTGTTCTCTGTGAAGAACTCCGTGCAACTCTGTGATACAAAAAAATTCGTTACTTATACCTATTTTTGCAAACAATGCAATTAAATTTTACAACAAGAGAAACCGAATTGCTGCAACTCGTGGCGCAAAGTGCAGATGACTTACAAATAGAAGCATTTGCCGTTGGCGGTTTTGTTCGTGATAAAATTTTAAACAGAGATTGTAAAGATATTGATGTCGTATGTGTAGGAAGCGGCATTGAGCTGGCAAAAAAAGTAGCAAATAATTATAAGTTGCAACATCCGGAAACAAAACAGCTGCACGTTGCATTTTTCAAAAATTTCGGTACGGCACAAATTAAATTGCACGATATAGAATTGGAATTTGTAGGTGCCCGTAAGGAGTCGTATCGCCGTGAATCGCGCAAACCGATTGTGGAAGACGGTACGTTGGAAGACGATCAGCATCGAAGAGATTTTACGATTAATGCATTAGCAATTCACTTGTCCAAAAATAAATTTGGCGAAATTATAGATTCATTCAGCGGACTGGAAGATTTAAAAAACGGCATTCTCCGAACACCTTTAGATCCAAAAATTACATTTGACGATGATCCGTTGCGTATGTTGCGTGCCGTGCGTTTCGCATCGCAATTAAATTTTAAAATTGAAGAAAAAACCTATCAGGCAATCGAACCCCTGGCTGACAGATTGAAAATAATTTCGCAGGAAAGAATTACGGATGAACTGAATAAAATTATTTTATCTAAACAACCATCCGTTGGTTTTAAGTTATTATTTAATACCAAACTACTGCATCAGTTTTTTCCGGAAATGGTCAGGTTGCATGGAGTTTCCATGGTGGATAATTACGGACACAAAGATAATTTTTACCACACGCTGAAAGTGTTAGATAATCTTTCTGAAAACACCAATGATTTGTGGTTGCTCTGGTCTGCTATCTTGCACGATATAGCAAAGCCTGCCACACAGCGGTTTGAAGAAGGCCATGGCTGGACGTTTCACGGTCATGAAGTAGTAGGCGCACGCTGGACACCAAAGATTTTTACGCGGCTGAAATTGCCACTGGATGAGAAAATGAAGTTCGTGCAAAAAATGGTAGCGCTGCATTTACGGCCAATTTCTTTAACCAAAGAAAATATTACAGATAGCGCCATCCGCAGAATTATTTTTGATGCAGGTGATGATTTGGAAAGTTTGTTGTTGCTATGTGATGCAGACATCACGTCTAAAAATGAAGATAAAGTAAAACGATATAAAGAAAACCTGAAACTGGTTTTACAGAAAATAAAAGAAGTGGAAGCGCGTGATCACATCCGAAACTGGCAGCCGCCAATCACCGGAGAAATCATTATGCAGACCTTCAATATCAGACCATCTCGCGAAGTGGGTATGATTAAGGATGCCATTAAGGATGCCATTTTAGATGGTGTTATAACGAATGATTATGCTGCTGCATTTAACCTGATGCTCGAAAAAGGTAAAGAGCTAGGATTGATGATGGTTGATAAACAATAAAAGTAATGAGTCTGAATACTGAATTCTTAAATCATAAATTTCTCGTCATCATTGCCGGACCAACTGCTGTTGGGAAAACTTCTATAGCCATACAGTTGGCTAATTATTTTAATACAGAGATCATTTCTGCAGATTCACGGCAAATTTTTGAAGAACTGAATATTGGTGTTGCTCGACCTGGTATCGATGAACTGAATGCAGTTAAACACCATTTTATTGCCAATAAAAGTATTCGCGATTATTTTTCTGCTGGTGAATACGAACGCGAAGTCATTGCTTTGTTAGAAGAGTTATTTAAAACAAAAAATGTAGTATTACTTTGTGGCGGCACCGGTTTTTATATCAATGCAATCTTAAACGGATTTGATGAAATACCACAAATAGATGCAAAAATCAGAGAAGAATTAAATCAGCAGTATTCAGATGCTGGTATTGAACCTTTGCAGCAACAGCTAAAAGAATTAGACGAAGAAACATATAATGCTATTGATATCCATAATACACAACGCGTCATTCGTGCTCTCGAAGTTTGCATTGGAACTAATCAGAAATTTTCTTCCTTTAAAAGAAAAAATGAAGTACAACGAAATTTTAAGTCAATAAAAATAGGGTTGAATGTATCCAAAGAACAATTACACCATAATATCAATTCACGTGTAGACGAAATGATGCGAAATGGTTTCCTGGAAGAAGCCAAATCGGTGTACGACTACAGAAATCACAACGCACTGCAAACGGTTGGCTATAAAGAATTGTTTGATTTTATAGATGGTAAAACAACTTTGTTTGAAGCCATTGATTTAATAAAATTACATACACGTCAGTATGCCAAACGTCAGCTCACTTTTTTTAATAAACATGCGGATTATAACTGGTTTGAGCCGAAGCAGATTTCCTCATTGATCAGATTCATTGATGAACAGATAAAATAATTCAATAATTTCTTTAGCTACGATTGGCTATTTTTGCAC
>JBIKPT010000175.1:0-5841 GCA_044357355.1 Chitinophagales bacterium | reverse complement strand
GAAAAATGGGATCTACATTGCGCAATTATTGGAGAAGTGACTGAAGGCAATCTGGTACAATATTACATGCATGATGAATTGGTAGCTGAAGTTCCTGCAGATACTTTGGTATTAGGCGGTGGCGCACCTGTATATGACAGACCTTACAAACAACCTTCATATCATGCAAAACGTGATGAATTTGATATTGATAAAATACCATTCCCCAAAAACTATATAGAAGTAGCAAAGCATTTAGTTCAAAATCCAAACATTGCATCCAAGCGGTTTATCTATAAACAATACGATTCTATGGTTGGTATTAATAACGCTTCTACCAATCGTCCGAGCGATGCTGCTGTGATTCGTTTAAAAGATTCTACCAAAGGCTTGGTGATGACGGTTGATTGCAACTCTCGTTATGTGCATGCAGATGCATATAAAGGCGGCGCTATTGCCGTTTCGGAAGCTGCACGAAATATTGTTTGTACCGGTGCAAAGCCTGTTGCCATTACCAATTGCTTAAATTTCGGAAATCCTTATGATGAAGAAGTTTATTGGAACTTCGTACATGCCTTACAAGGTATGGGTGATGCCTGTATTCAATTTGAAACACCGGTAACAGGAGGTAACGTTTCGTTTTACAATCAGTCACCGAACAGAGCGGTGAACCCGACGCCAACGATTGGAATGTTAGGTATCATTGAAGATGTAGCCAATGTTATGACATTGGACTTTAAAAAGGAAAGCGATTTAATTTACCTGATTGGAACTTGCACAAATGATATTGCCAGTTCAGAATATTTAGTGCATGAACACAAGATAGACTTATCTCCTGCTCCGCATTTTGAACTGGCAGAAGAAACCAACATTCAGGATGCCGTTGCAAATTTAATTTCAAATAAGTTGATAAAATCTGCGCACGATTTAAGTGAAGGTGGCTTGTTTATTGCCGTTTTAGAAAGTGCCATGTCACGCAATGTTGGTTTTGATATCAGCACTTGTTCATCTATTAGAAAAGATGCTTGTTTATTTGGTGAAGGACAAAGTCGAGTGGTTGTTTCTATTGTAGCTGAAACGAAAAACAGCTTTGACAACTTCTTAATTGCACATAAAATTCCAAATCGTTATTTAGGAAAAGTAACAGGAAAAGATATTATCATCGACGGAGAAAACTTCGGTAGCATAAGCGAATACAAAGATTTGTATGATACGGCAATTGAGAAGTATTTTATGTAAATACTTAAATATTGTTTTAATCTTTCCAATAAACCATAAATTTACGAAATTTATTTTTATATTTATTTAATTGTATTTATTACTTGAATTCAGCTTAGTTGGGAAATCCACTTACAATTTATATTTTAACCCACATGTAGATTATCCTAAAACAGTAAGTTTTGAATCAAATATAGGCATACAATGTGAACGACCGATAAATATGTTGGTATCTGTTGTAATTGACGAAAATGGAAATATACTTGAAAAAAAAGTAATAAATGAAAAGATACAAGGCTTACCAATTGGCAAAGACCTTCCATTCAGATATAATGTTTTCACATATGGATTTGTTACATTAAATAAAAATGAAGAATTTGAATATTCATACATTCCAATTAGCACTTCTCTTTTAGATAATTTCATTGGCAGATCATCGCCGCCATATACTGGTACGTCTGAAATTACTACTAATGTAAATTTTATATTTTATATTTCTGAAAAAACTCCAGCCTTTACCCTAAAAAATGTTCCTAAAATAATTCCTATTTCACCAGTGAAACAAAAATAATCAAATTAAAAATCTACAAACAATTAAATGATTGTCAACCTCTGTAATATTATTTAGCATAAAAAACTAACTAATATTTACAATAGTCCATAAAAACTAAATTTGTTATTTGCTTCATTAATAACTAAAAAGACAGAAAAACTCATTTGCAAAAAAATGATTTTCAGAAAGGAGAAAAAATGGGACACGTATGGGGCTCGAACCCATGACCCTCGGTACCACAAACCGATGCTCTAACCAACTGAGCTAACATGTCCGTCTAGTAAATGAACTGGACTGCAAAGATAGATTATTTTTTGAAATTGCAAAATTTACAGAATGTACTTAAAAAATAATTAACCTAGTGTTTTCATATTGCTTAGCGTTAGAAGCAATTTATTTTTTAGGACAGTTTTTACAACGTTTTCCTTTTTTGTGTTTTTTACAACACTTCTCTTTTTTACTGCAACTATTTACACATAACTTTAATGAAAATAAACAAGCTATGCTTTGGCTTATCTCTATATCGTTTGCTTTAAAAATGTTATTAGCAGTATTCATTTCGAACAAAAATAGGGAATATTATTTAGAATCAATACAAATAATAAAAATTACCTAACCTTAGTGAGAAACTAAAAATTATAGTAATAATAAAGCCGAAACATAAGTTTCGGCTTTATATTAGATCCTGAAACTATCCCGAAACTTCGGGACAGGATGACATACGAATATCTACTAGTATCTGTAGTATTCCGGTTTGTAAGGACCAGCAACAGATATTTTCAAGTATTCGCTTTGTGCTGGTGTTAATTCATCTAACACAACGCCAATTTTAGCTAAGTGTAAACGAGCTACTTTCTCATCTAAGTGTTTTGGTAACATATACACTTTGTTTTCATATTTCTCAGCATTTGCCCATAATTCTAATTGAGCAATTACTTGGTTAGAGAATGAGTTAGACATTACAAATGATGGATGGCCTGTAGCGCAACCTAAGTTTACTAAACGACCTTCAGCCAATAAAATGATGTCTTTTCCTTCAATAGTATACAAATCTACCTGTGGTTTGATGGTATTTTTTGTATGACCGTAGTTCGTGTTCAACCAGGCAACATCAATTTCAATATCGAAGTGACCGATATTAGCAACAATTGCTTTGTCTTTCATTAATTTGAAATGCTCACCAGTTATGATATCACGGCAACCTGTTGTTGTAACGATGATGTCTGCTTCTTTTACTGCATCTACCATTTTTTTCACTTCAAAACCTTCCATGGCAGCTTGTAATGCACAAATTGGGTCGATTTCTGTAATGATAACACGCGCACCAGCACCACGTAATGATTCAGCAGAACCTTTACCAACGTCACCAAAACCAGCAACAACCGCTACTTTACCAGCAATCATTACATCTGTAGCACGACGAATCGCATCTACACAACTTTCGCGGCAACCATATTTATTATCAAATTTAGATTTTGTAACAGAATCGTTGATATTGATGGCAGGAATCAATAAAGTTCCGTTTTCCATTCTTTCGTATAAGCGGTGAACACCAGTGGTAGTTTCTTCAGATAAGCCTCTGATTCCTTTTGCTAATTCAGGATAGTGATCAAACACTAAGTTAGTTAAATCGCCACCGTCATCTAAAATCATGTTCAATGGTCTGTCTTCAGAACCGAAGAATAATGTTTGCTCGATGCACCAATTAAATTCTTCTTCGTTCATGCCTTTCCAAGCAAAAACAGGAATACCAGCAGCAGCAATAGCAGCCGCAGCGTGATCTTGTGTAGAGAAAATGTTGCAAGAAGACCAGGTAACTTCTGCACCTAAAGCCACTAATGTTTCAATTAAAACAGCCGTTTGAATCGTCATGTGTAAACAACCAGCGATACGTGCGCCTTTTAATGGTTGAGACTGACCAAATTCTTCGCGAAGCGCCATTAAACCTGGCATTTCAGCTTCAGCAAGCATGATTTCTTTTCTGCCGAATTCTGCTAATGAAATGTCTTTAACTTTGTATTTCAAGCTAAAGTCAATTTGTGATGATGTTGTTGTATTTGACATTTTTATTATTTTATGATACAAATTTACACCATCGTATTTGATAAAAAGTTGCCATAGGACAAGAAATGAAATCGCTCTGATGAGTCCCCAACCCAACAGAGCGATATTTAAATCTATTTACTTATAATAATTCTGGTTGGCGTAGAACCTTCAATCTTATTGGCATCAAATGCTTTTTTAACCAATTCCTGCACACCGAAATAGACATCCCAATAATCTGCTTGTACTGTATACGGAAGAATGGCTAAAGAACACATACCATCCGCAACCTTTAATACACTTACTTCCAGTGCCGGTGTTTTCAATACTTTTGGATGACTTAACATGGCATCTATAGCTACTTTGCGCGCTATATCTATATCCTGGTCTAAAGCTATGGCTATGTTCAAATCTACACGCAGATTGCCATGTGTATTGTAGTTCGTGATTACACCGGTAGATAATGGACCGTTAGGAATAATGATTGTTTTATTATCTCCTGTTGATATGATGGTTGCAAACACACCCTGTTCCGTTATTATTCCGGTAACACCTTGTGCTTCTATTATATCACCTACTTTAAACGGTTTGAAAATCAATACCTTGACACCTCCAGCGAGGTTGCCCAATGAACCATTTAGTGCTGCACCTATTGCGAACCCTGCACCTGCTAATAAGGCTGCGAATGAAGTAATGTCAATACCTATCATACTGGCAATGCTCAAAATGAGCATAATATTCAGCATTACTTTCATTAATGAAATCAAAAAACCTTGTAAGGATTTGTCATAATTTATTCTGTTCATGACCGTTGAAACCATATTCGCTAGTTTGCGAATGATGAAAGAGCCAATGATATAGACTAAGACCGCACCGATTATTTTGGGTGCAAAGGAAAGCGCCATGTCTTGGAGTTTAGCTACATAATTATAGCCTGTTTGTACTGGAATTTGTAAAAATATAAGTTGTTTTTAGTTAAATGAATAAAGAATGAATGATGGAAAACTATTAGATGTAGTTGCAGCTAAACAATTATTTAATAATGTTTTTTTTAATTCTGCTTAGAGATGTAGGTGTAACACCAATAAAAGAAGCTAAATATTTTTGTGGAATGGTTTGTAAAAGCTCAGGCTTATTTAATAAATCCAGATACCTTTTTTCAGCAGAATCACGTTGGAGTGCCGTAAAACGTTCCAGTAAATGCAGAATGACATCTTCCCAGAACTTGCGCATCATTTCCTGCATTTTGGGATGCGTTTTATATAATTTATTCAATTCAGTTTTGGGTAAGTATAGAATTTCAGAATCTTCAATTGCCTGCAAATAATTATTGGTGGGTGTTTCACTGATGAAACTAAAGATTTCTATAGCAGAAGAAGACTTAAGCGCAAACCACACGGAAACCTCAACATCGTCTTGTAAATAATACAGACGTAGACAACCCTGTTGGACAAAAATCAAATCTTTACAGATCTCACCTTGCATCAGTACAAATTCATTTTTCTTTATTTTCTTTTTTTTGAATTTACTGACAATATCTTCCAGTTCCGAATCCGGCAACGGCACATAATCATTAAAGAATTTCTTAAGCTCTGCAGACATAATTTACATGTCAAACATAAATAAAAAAATACTATTTTTATAGTAATGAATGTACAAGAATGGAATACAAAGGGCAGCTATACCAAAGTTTATGGTCATTCAATATTTAATATTCATCATAAAACAGATAAACCAACCATCGTATTTTTGCATGGCTATCCTTCAGCTTCATATGATTATTACAAAGTATTACCATTTTTAGAAAATAATTTTTCATACGTCATTCATGATCATCTGGGTTTCGGTTTATCGGATAAACCATCTGATTATTCTTATTCGTTATTAGAACAAGCTGAAATAGCCATTGAATTATGGAAACAATTAGGTTTGAAGGAAATTCATTTAGTCTCACATGATTATGGAACAACAGTGGCCAATGAAATTATCGTTCGCAAATTACAAGGATTTGAACCTGTAAAGATTAAGTCTGTTACTTTTAGCAACGG
>JBIKPT010000174.1:0-5873 GCA_044357355.1 Chitinophagales bacterium | reverse complement strand
TATTTATTGTAAAAGCGTTTACAGAACGAAAAAATGCCATTCGCGCCTGGTTGCATATTATAGCAAGTCAGTTGTTGATTGCATTGGCTATCTCTATGAATGAGCATATAGATTTTTTCCATATCGCCTTGTATTTGAGCGGCATATTGGTGGCAGCAATAATTGGACTTATTTGTCTGTTAAAAATCAAAGCAATCGATAATGATATTTCGCTTAATTATTTTCACGGATACGCACACGAACAAAAAGGCATCGCCGCTGTATTTTTGATTTGCTGCCTGGCCTTGCTTGGTTTTCCGTTCACGCCAACATTTATTGGTATCGACTTACTGTTTACTTACATACATACACACGAAACATTATTAATAATTTGTATTGCACTTGGGTTTATTTTAATAGAAATAGCCGTGCTGCGTATCTATGCCAGAATATTCTTAGGTCAGCACAAGAAAGCATATCATCCAATTGCCTATAAATCATCGTAAGTACTGCTGCTAAGAAAAACGTTTCCAACAGATAAACGCCACATTTTAGATTCTTTTTTCTGAACATATTTAACACGCTTAGCTTTAGGTTGCGTTTGTTGGTCACAGCTTCTATTCTAATAGATTCGTAATGCCTTTGGGTTTAAGTATAAATTTTAATACATTTATGTATGCAAAATATACTTTCAACGGATGATTACATAAATGGCATTCTGCAAAAAGACAGAATTATTTTGAGCAAGGCCATTACGTTGATTGAAAGCACCAGAAAAGAAGATGAAGCCATTGCCAATGTTGTGCTGGAATCTTGTTTAAAAAGCAAGAAAAAAAGCCATCGCATTGCTATCAGCGGTGCACCGGGTGCCGGAAAAAGTACATTTATTAACGCATTCGGAAGTTTATTGCTGGAAAATAATTATTCATTAGCAGTATTGGCTGTGGATCCGTCTAGCAGTATAAGTAAAGGAAGTATACTCGGCGATAAAACACGCATGGAAGATTTGGTACGTTATGAAAACTGTTTCATAAGACCCACTGCCAGCAGCAGCAATCTTGGTGGTGTTGCACGCAGCACACGCGACACCATTTTACTGTGTGAAGCATTTGGATTTGATTATATTTTTGTGGAAACCGTTGGCGTCGGACAGTCCGAAACGCTGGTGAAAAACATGACGGATTTATTTCTGTTGTTATTGCTTCCAAATTCCGGCGATGAATTACAGGGCATCAAACGCGGCATTATGGAAATGGCAGATGTTGTTTTAATCAACAAATCAGATGGCGACCATGCAACGACTGCAAAAATTGCAGCAACACAAGTAAAGCATGCTTTACATTTATTCAGTGATAATGAAAAAAACTGGACAACACAAGTGCTGAATATTTCTTCAATTGAGCAATCCGGATTTATCGAACTTCAAAAAGCAATAGACGGATATTTCTTAAAAATGGAAACTTCCGGATTTCTGATGCACAACCGAAATCAGCAGGATTTATTATGGTTTGAAGAAACTATTTTACAGGAATTACAAACTGTTTTCTCTAAAGATCATTCCGTGCAGTCTGTAAAAGAAGGACTAAAACAAAAAATAAAAAATAATGAGATCACTGCAGTAAACGCAGCCAAATTCCTTGTTCAGAAATTTATAGAAAAATAGAATTATTCAACAACATCTACACCATCTACAAAAAACTTAGTGTCACCCTGCCAAGGCAGATTTTTCACTTTTTCTTTGTAATGCAGGCGCAACATCTGTCCTTCTTTGCTTTTTAACAACTCAGCAATCGAATCATTTTTCACTGAAAATTTCCAAATATTATTTGCAATAGTATTACCTGGCAACGGGTTGATCCCACCTAAATTTAATTCACCTTCATATGTCTTAAAAACAAATCCTTTATGAGAAAACTTCATCAACATACCGGCACGGCTGCCTTCGCTATAGGTATAATTAAAATACACAAATAAACCGGTTAAGGAAAGGACGAACAACAACACAAAAAACAATAATAATTTTTTGAAAAAACGAACAACAGGATGAGCAGGCTTATTACCGGGAACCTGAGTAGTAGTATTTATAGTTGGCTGTACTGACATTTCAATATTTTTTACTAAATTAAACATTAATTTTGAAATATATCGGTTAACAATGGAAGATGTAAGTACAATAGCATTCAGGAATGAATACAGAAAAGCAGAAATCGGGGAAAATTATTCCGGAAAATTACATTTCTGGTTTACAACCATTTGGTGTTTAGGTTTAATTGCAACCTGTGTTTTCTTTATTCATCAACCAACCTGGAAAGAACTGCTGATTATTCCTGTTGGTTTTCTATATATCAATTTTGTTGAATACATTGGCCATAAAGGTCCTATGCACCATCGAAGCAAACGACTGGAAAAAGTATTTAAACGACACACCTTACAACATCACCGCTTTTTCACTTATGACAATTTTACTTTTGACACTGCACAGGATGTGAAAGCTGTATTATTTCCACCAGTGCTCTTGCTTTTTTTCTTTTTTGCCTTTACGCTTCCGGTAGCCATATTATTTTATTTTATTTGGTCTGCAAATGCAGCACTGCTGTTTGTTGCCACCATATTTGCTTATTATTTAAATTACGAATGGCTGCATTTTGCCTATCACTTACCAAAATCGCATTTTATTGCTAAGTTGCCGCTGATCAGCATGCTTAGAAAACTGCATCATACTCATCACAATATTCAATTAATGACGAAATATAACTTCAATATTACCTATCCTATTTTTGATTTACTATTTGGCACCTATTACAAAGAAAAATAGGATATAATAATTTATTGGATCAGGAGAATCTCTTGACACATTCGCCTACAAGCTGAATTAAACTTACAATTGACAGGCATTGCAATCTGTCAACCGCCAAACAAAAATGAAAAAAACAAAAAAAGAATTTTATAGAGTTGTGTTAGAAATACGGGTAATTGTATGTCGGTTAACCATACACACTAAACGCTCTGTGTAAAAATGCAAAAAAAGGACTCAGGTACAATCTTTACAATATTCCAACTAACTCAATTTTATCTTATATTTACAGCTGTTCTCATTGTTCTTTTGTAGAAAAGGAAATGTTTCCATTGGAAAATTCACAGAAGATTCTGTGTATTGCGATAACTTTAACCCCTAACACAATTTATGGCTGAAATAGGAAAAGATATTTATAAAGCAATAAAGTATCTGAATGAAAATAAGCCATTGGCAATTCCGACTGAAACAGTTTACGGATTGGCAGGCAATGCATTAAGTGAAGAGGCTGTGAGACAAATATACACGGTAAAAAACAGACCCTTACACAACCCTTTAATTGTTCATATAGGCACTAAGCATGATGTTCATAAATATGCAAATGAAGTTCCAAAAAAAGCAAACCAGTTAATAGAAGAATTTTGGCCTGGCCCGCTTACATTGCTGTTACCCAAAAGCAACATCATTCCGGATATTACCACAAGCGGAAAACCGAATGTTGCCATTCGGGTTCCGAATCATCCAATGACCCTTGAATTACTCAGCTATTTAGAGTATCCATTGGCAGCACCCAGTGCAAATCCTTTTGGATATATCAGTCCAACCATGCCACAACATGTACAACAACAGATTGGAGATAAAATTCCTTATATTTTAGATGGTGGAATCTGTGATAAGGGCATTGAATCTACTATTGTCGGATTTGAAAACGGACAACCTATTGTATATAGACTTGGAGCAATCACTCAGGAGGCTTTAGAGATTGTTACTGGTACACTTCAGTTAATAACAAAAGAAAATATTGCGCCAGTTGCACCTGGCATGTTATTAAAGCACTATTCGCCAACTACCCTTACCATTTTTACAGATGATATAAACCTTACGATTTCTTCCTACTCTAATAAAAGAATCGGGCTTTTACTGTTTAATAAGACATTTCCATCAACAGACATAATTCACCAGGAAGTGCTGTCTGACCATTCTGATTTAGATGAAGCTGCAAAAAAACTATATGCTGCTCTACATCGTCTCGATAATTATAAACTTGATGTAATTATTGCTGAACGATTTCCGGATACTGGTATAGGTAAAACTATTAATGACAAATTGGAAAGAGCTTCTAAGTAAAATAAGTAATTATGCTATTTTACAGAAAACAAAACTATTAAAACAAAGAAAATCAGGTTAATTTCTGCTATTTTACATTAAACCTATTTATATTTACGTTGTTAGTAAATTCAATTATCTTTATACTTCTATGAAGTCCGTTTATAATCTGCTGTTAAGCTGTTGCTTTTTGTTGCTCACTGTCGAAAGCTTTGCCACACATAACCGTGCCGGTGAAATTACCTATAAACATGTGTCCGGTTTCACATATGAATTTACCATTACCACTTACACAAAAGTAAGTGGCATTAGCGGTGATGCCGACCGCACACGTTTAGGCATAGCCTGGGGCGACGGTACCTTCGATTCATTAGACAGAATTTCAGAAACATTTTTAGATGCTGATATCAAACAAAATAAATACATTGGCATTCACACCTATTCCGGACCATTTACCTACATCGTTGGCGTACAGGATCCAAACAGAATAGACGGAATTATCAATATTAACAATGCGGTAAATACAGAATTTTACCTGGAAGATACCGTCAAGATTTTAGATCCGAATATCATCGGATTCAACAGCTCACCTCAGTTATTAAATCCACCAATAGAATATGGTAATGTCGGACAGATATTTATCCATAATCCAAATGCATTTGATCCGAACGGAGACAGTTTATCCTATTATATATCATCGCCATTACGAAATTTAGGCACACCGGTAAGCGGATATTCTCCGCCAAACTTAATAGCTCCCGGCCCGAATAATCAGATTTCCATCAATCAGTTCACCGGAGAACTGAAATGGGATACTCCGCAAATTGCCGGTATTTACAATATTGTCATCATCATCAGAGAATTCAGAAATGGCATTTTTATTGGCACTGTATTCCGCGATTTACAAATCATCATTGATGCAACAAATAATTTACCTCCACGTTTAACGGTGCCATTGCAAATCTGTAAAGTAATTGGTGATACTATTTTGTTTACAGCAACAGCCAATGATCCGAATCTGGCAGACAGAGTAACTTTAACGGCAAACGGTGCTCCGTTTATAGTAAACAGTCCGGCTACATTTACAGCAGGTGCTCCAGCCAATCCGGTGAGCGGCACGTTCCGATGGAATACCAACTGTGATCATTTATTGAAAAATGACTATCTGGTGGTATTTAATGCCGTTGATAATTTTAGATCACCACCATTGACGGACTCTAAAACATTAGCTATAAAATTATTAGCACCACCACCAAAAAACTTTACCAGTACTTTAAATCTGGTGAATAAGACAGTTACGTTACGCTGGGATAGTTTGTACGTTTGTGCCGGAAATGCAAAATTCAGAAACTTCTCTGTATGGAGAAAAAAAGGATGTAATAATCCAATTGATACCTGTAACCCGGATTTGGCTACACTAGGTTATGAACGCATTGCAACCACCAACAATTATTCATTTGTAGACAACACCATCAGATCCGGTAATCAGTATAGCTACAGAGTGGTAGCCAATTTTGGAGACCGCACGAATTCAGGATTAATTTTGAACGCATTTTCCGGACTTGCCTCCACAGAATCTTGTGTGATCATTCCTGCGGATATTCCGGTGATATATAATGTAGACGTCAGAACAACGGATGCTGTCAACGGACAGATTTATGTAGAATGGTCCAGACCGTTTGCAGACAAACTGGATACTGTAATTAATCCGGGTCCGTATGTAATTAAATTGTTCCGTGCTATAGGATTAAACGGCACAGATTACACATTGGTC
>JBIKPT010000173.1:0-5900 GCA_044357355.1 Chitinophagales bacterium | reverse complement strand
GGCCTCATCGATTTGTTTTTGTGTTTTCGGTGCTGTATGGCCGATATATTCACCGACCAAATCTACTCTGTCAACTTCCAGTACATGACCTTTTGAAAGCAAGCCCAATTTGTGATAGATTTTTCCCAACAAACGCATCACGGTCGTTTTTCCGGTGCCCGGATTTCCAACGGCAACACTGTGCAGTGAAAAGCCAGATGCATCTTCCACGCCTTGCTCTTTGCGCAACTTATTAAAGTTGATTAAGGTAATCTGATCGTGAATATGTTTTTTTACATTTTGCAAACCTATTAAAGCATCCAGTTCTGCCAAGAGTTCATCCAGAGATTTTTCATCCAGTTTTGCCGCCACATCATTTTCATTTTTTGCAGCAGCCACACCTGGCACTACGGTACCATTGACCATTTCTACATCGCCTTCTACGAATTTTTCTCCGCACTCAAACACAGCTGCTGCCACCAGCGCATCCATAAATACCAGTTCTATCGTGTATTGATCGTCTTTCCAGGAGCCTCCGTCTTCGGTTCCCCAGCCAATATCAAATGTGTAGGACCAGTCTTTTTTATCGCTTTCTATCCGGCCAATCCTTGTTATTACTGCTTTGTGTTGTCCTGCATCATCGTAATAATTCAGAAATAATTCATAATTCCAGTCTTTTGTGGTCAGGTTGGTGATTTTAATTTCGGCCCACAGGTATTTGGTTTCTTGTCTGGAAATGGTTTTATAGTAAACCCTGTCTTTTGCTTCCTGCTTCCAGCCTTCTACATTTCCGTTATACAGTTTTATGTATTCTACCGAAAAGTATGGATTTTTGTCTGGTGTAACTAATCCTATTTCATTGACAAAAAACGGTTGTGATCCAACTAAAACATTATCGATATAGGCTTCCCAGACATAGTTTCCTTTGGTCCAGAAGGCCGCGACATCTTTATTGCCCCAGCCATCCCGCACAAAAATTACATTTTCGTATTTGGTCACTTCCACGTCTTTGTCCAGACTGCACAATTCTTCTCTTTTGTTATTTGTAATATCAAGCGCCTTCAGCGTAACGTTGCATTTCCAGTCTTCTTCATCAAATAATTTATTGTAAAATGAAAATTCTGCGCGGATATAAGTTGTTTCGGCTTTATCAAAAACCGTTCTGTATTTTTTAGTGGAATTGGCCATCCACTCATCAGAGCCATAGATCAGTAAACTTTTGAATTTATACTTCACAAAGTTCTTATCGTCGGTTTTATCTTTATCGTTATTACCAAAAAACATAGAAGTAAAGCTATAAAAATATTTTCAATCATTATCTGAAGTTCTTAAAAAGTTATAAAGCTAATTGAGTATTTGTATCTTTGCGCTATGGAAAATACAAAACGTACGGAAATCTCGTCATTAGGTGAATTTGGATTAATTGACAGATTGACTAAAAATATCACGCTTAAAAATCCATCTTCGGTAAAAGGTATTGGCGACGATGCAGCTATTGTTAAAGCAGATAAAACACAGGTAATTACTACTGATATTTTAGTAGAAGGCATTCATTTTGATTTGGTCTATACACCGTTGAAGCATTTAGGATATAAAAGTGTCATCGTGAATTTATCTGATGTATATGCAATGAATGCGACACCCAAACAGATTCTGGTTTCTATAGCTATATCGAGCCGTTTTTCTGTAGAAGCTATTGAAGAAATTTATGAAGGTATTCAGCTTGCCTGCACTAAATACAATGTGGATTTAATTGGCGGAGACACGACTGCTTCACCCAAAGGATTGATCATAAATGTGGTAGCGATTGGTGAACAGGAAACATCTAAAATAGTGACGCGAAATACAGCAAAAGAAGGCGATTTGCTATGTGTTACCGGTGATTTAGGTGCTGCCTATATGGGATTGACGGTGTTGCAGCGCGAGAAACAAGTGTTCTTAAATGCACCGGATGCCAGCATAGAACTGGACGGCAATGATTATATCGTTGGCAGACAATTGAAACCGGAAGCGCGAAAAGATATTATTGAGTTCTTTGAACAGGAAGGAGTGGTCCCAACATCGATGATTGATGTTTCGGATGGCTTAAGTTCTGAGTTACTGCATATTTGCAAACAGAGTAATGTGGGTTGCCAGCTCAATGAAGACGGCGTGCCGATTGCCAATGAAACCTATGACAAAGCACTGGAATTTGGTATAGATCCTATTAACTGTGCACTCAGCGGTGGCGAAGACTATGAGTTATTGTTTACGATTTTACCAAGCGATAAAAACAAGGTAAATGCGCATCCTGATATTAGTATTATTGGCGAAATACTGGATGAAAACTTAGGCGTGAAATTGTTTACGAAAGGAGGCAACTATCACGATATTATTTCGCTGGGTTGGAATAGCTTGAAGGATGAAGCATAATTTTCTCGCAAAGGCTCAAAGAACGCGAAGTTTATAGAAAACCATCCAACAGCTCAAACAGCAACTTCTTGTTTTCCGGAATATGCTTTTTCATTTCTTGTCGTATCGTTTCTTCTGATTGAATAAACTTAGATTCGGTTAATTCTGCTCTGCAATTTTCTATTATGTTTTCAATGGCTGCTTCGTCCATTTCCAGGTGAAATTGCAATCCAAGTACGTTATTATTATACAAAAAAGCCTGTTGTAAACAAGCTTCTGTTGACGCCAAACATATAGCAGTTGAAGGCAACTCGAAGGTTTCGCCATGCCAGTGAAATACGGTTTGGTTGTTTAGAGGTTCTGCTATTGTATTAGACAGATTTCTTGATTCACCAAATATTACTTTTTGCTCAAGAGATTGCTTCACTTCGTTCGCAATGACGTTTTGCTCAACAGGAAAAAATCCGATTTCTTTCTCCTTGTTTTTAAATACGTTTGCTCCCAAAACCGATGCTATTAATTGAGCGCCTAAACAAATTCCAATCACGGTTTTATCGGCAGCAATTGCATTTTTTATCAGTTCTTTTTCTGCTTTCAGCCATTTAAACTCATCTTCATCATGTACGCTCATCGGGCCACCCATAATAATCAAGCAGTCGAAAGTACTTACATCTGGTAGTACTTCATCGTTATACAAATGTGTTGCCGCGTGCTCTACATTATTTTCATGCATCCAGTCTTTGATCATGCCAATACTCTCAAAACGTACGTGTTGCAGGTGATGAATTCTCAGTTTTTGCATTTCTTATAATTATGTAACTATCTTATCTAAGTTAATTGTAATTTTGGTATGATATTTTCTGTATGTCCTTTATCTTGTTAAAATAACAACCTATGAAAAAATATACACTGTTGTTTTTATTAGTTGTCAGTATTTTTTCTTTTGCGCAAACGGCAAAAAAATCAACTAAGACAAAGACCTCTAAAAAAACTGTCATTGCAAAAATACCAAAAGATGTGCAAGTTTGGACAATTGATGCACATCGTGCCAAATGTGAAGGCGTCACAACCATGCAATGTTTATTAGTAAAAAAACAACTTGATAAAGATTTCAATTTGTTTTACGACAACATTGAAGGCTTCGATTATCAGGAAGGATTTGTGTATACCATTTGGGTAAAAGAGTCTTTGAAAACACCACCAATTCCTGCAGATGCGTCTTTGTATAATTACGAATTGGTAAAAGTGGTTACAAAAAAAGAAATTAAAGGCTACTCCAATACAACAACTGTTGACAATAAAAAACCAACCAGTGGCATGAATGTATCCAACACAACAACATTAATAGTAAACGAAGAAAAAACGAAATGCGAAGGCAACCCAATGGCGAAGTGTCTATTGATAAAAAAAGAAAATGCGAAGACTTTTGAAATCTTTTATCAGGGTATCGAAGGTTTTGTTTTTGAAGAAGGCTACCGGCAAACTATTTTGGTAAACGAACGACATGTTGCCAATCCGATGATGAAACAAGCTGAACCGATTTATACATTGATAAGTGTAGTTAAAAAAGAATTAATTTTTGATGCAAAAAAAGACACCTCTGTTTTGGTTGACACGCCAAAAACCGTATTGGATAAAAAATGGGTGCTGCGCCACATGAAGGAAAGTGATACTACAAGCTTTGACATTGAAGACAATGGAGTCTGGATTCAATTCAATAGTGTCAACAATAAGCTAATTGGCAAAGCGCCTTGCAACAGTTATTTCGGTGGTTTCAACTCTGATTATATTTCTTCCATTCAGACGATGGCTGTAGGCAGCACGCGCATGTATTGTGAAAATATGAAGTTTGAAGATTTATATTTTACGCTGCTGCAAAATGCAGAGAGGTTCGAAATAAAAAACGGGAAACTATTTTTATACAAAGGCAAACGATTGCTGCTGATTTTTGAATAATTGACTGTTCCGAATTTCGGAACGCTGATTCATCAGATTAAAAGATTTTAATGACTTTTTCTCTGAGATTTATATAAAACAATTCATCCATTTTAATGTTAAAATTACAATGAATACTTATCTTAAACTTTTTATAAGCGTAGCTGTATGCTTAGCTATTGGTGGCATTTCCGGATATTTAACTGCCAATGAAATTCCAACCTGGTATACAACTTTAAACAAACCAAGCTTCAATCCACCGAACTGGATATTTGGTCCGGTCTGGACAACATTGTATGTTTTAATGGGAATTGCTTTCTGGTTAGTTTGGAAAAGCAATGCTGAATTTTCCATAAAAAAAAGAGCCATGACTTTTTTTATCATTCAGTTGGTGTTGAATTTTTTCTGGTCAATTATCTTCTTTAGTTTTCATCAACTCGGTTTCGCGCTTGTAGAAATTATTTTACTTTGGACGTTTATTGTGTTTTCTATTGTTTCATTTTTCCAAATTTCTAAAACTGCTTCTTATTTATTGGTTCCATATTTGCTTTGGGTAAGTTTTGCAAGTGTTTTAAATTTTGCAATTTGGAAACTTAACTGAATTTTTATTGAAACACATAGAAACATAGTTATTATCTTTACAACATGTCGTTGATATATGCTATTGATATTGCCGGTACATTTGTATTCACTATTTCCGGTGCATTAGCTGCTTCTGACAAAAAACACCATCACGATATTTTTTCTGTTTTTTTCACGGGTTTTATTACGGCAATTGGCGGTGGCACTATTCGAGATGTAACCTTAGGTGCCTATCCTGTTGCGTGGATTAACGATATCAATTATTTACTCGCTGTGTTTGCAGGTGTTTTTTTTACGCTTATTTTCAGAAGATATATTATTCGCCTGTCTCGCACACTCAGTTTGTTTGATACGATTGGTATGGCTATTTATGTGGTGTTAGGCGTTCAAAAAAGTATAACATTTGAAGTTAATTTGCTGGCTGCAGTCATACTCGGTATGATTTCCGGCATTTTCGGTGGTGTTATTCGGGATACGTTGCTAAATGAAATTCCGTTGATTTTCAGAAAAGAAATGTATGCCACGCCCTGTTTATTGGGTGCTGCATTATTTGTAGTGCTGCATTTGTTGAATGTGGAAGAACAGTTGAATTTTATTTTATCAGTATTATTTATTTTTGGATTCAGATTATTGGCTACTAAATATAGCTGGAGTTTACCAACGTTGAATTTTAAAGAATAAACGCTTTTTAGTACGCTGTTTTATCCATTTTATTTTGCCATTCTTCAAAAGCAACAATTGCTTCATTTCTACCATAAGGAATCATCGGAATTTTTCTGTCTTTTATTTCTAAAGGAATTTCTTCATAAATAAAAGAATCATCAAACCCAATATTTTTGGCATCTTCGCGAGTGTTCGCATAATAAATTTTGGTTGGTCGTGCCCAGTATATTGCACCTAAGCACATCGGGCATGGCTCGCAAGATGTTTAAATTTCGCAAGCATCCAGCTGAAAAGTATTTAGATTTTTACAAGCATTTCTGATTGCAACTACTTCAGCATGTGCAGTTGGA
>JBIKPT010000038.1:0-20080 GCA_044357355.1 Chitinophagales bacterium | reverse complement strand
CTTGTTTGTTTTTTTCGCCATTTTCAGGTGTAACGACTAATGGTAGTTTCTCATTATCAGAAAAATAAGTTAAGTTCATTATCTTGTTGATTAATAGTGTTTTTAAATTTAATAAATTCCATCGTTTTAAACTAATTATTACACCTGATTTTTAGATGATAAAATTTCAACGAAGAAATATTGAAACGGAAAGGTTATTATTGATGCCATACAATACAAAGCATTACAAAGAAATATTTTTGTTGATACAAAAAAACAAAACAAGATTAATTCACAGCTTTCCAAATCTCTTAAAAGCCACCGAAACGATTGAAAACACAAAGGATTATGTGCAGCAGAAAATGTTCGACTGGAACAATAACAGAGCATATGGATTTATGATTACCGATAAAAGTAATCATCACATTATCGGACATTTTAACCTGAAAGATATTGACTGGAAAGCAAGACAATGTGAACTGGCTTATTTTATTGACGAAGATGTGGAAGGAAAAGGTTTAACTACCGAAGCTTTGAATGCTTTGCTGTATAGATGTTTTCTGGAAATTGGATTTAACCGGGTTTTTGCACGCATCGTAACAACCAATATTCCAAGCCAGAAAGTAGTTGAAAAATCCGGATTAAAATATGAAGGTGCCTTTTATCAGGATTACACGACATACGACAATCAAATTGTTGATACCTGCAGATATGGAATATCGAAAGAAGAGTACGAAAGAAGTACTAAATAAAAATGCTACTTACACTTCTTATAAAAATGACAATCTACCACGTGGTCATTCACTAATCCGGTAGCCTGCATGTGCGCATATAAAGTCGTAGAGCCTAAAAACTGAAATCCACGTTTTTTCATGTCTTTCGCCAACACATCGGATTCCGGTGTTGTGGCAGGAACTTCCTTAAGTGCTTTTCTTGGATGCACCAATGGTTTGCCACCTACAAAACTCCAGATATAGTTGGAAAAACTGCCAAATTCTTTTTGCACTTCCATAAAACGTTTCGCGTTATTTATAGTAGAGGTTATTTTCGCACGATTTCTAATGATACTTACATCAAGCATCAGTTTTTCTACTTTAGCTTCATCAAACTTTGCCACTTTTTTATAGTCAAAATTCGCAAAAGCTTTGCGATAGCCGCCTCTGCGTTGTAAAATTGTCCACCAGCTCAAACCTGCTTGTGCGCTTTCCAAAACAAGAAACTCAAACTGCTTGGCATCATCATACACCGGTCTTCCCCATTCTTCATCGTGGTACTGCTCATATAAAGGCTTGCCCAAACACCAGGCGCAACGGATGATTTCTTTTGTCTTGCTCATAAAATAAAATTATAAAATTATTTGTTCATTTTTGTATTGTGAAATATCCATGTAAAATATTTGTTTCAGGAAATGGTTATAGGATATTCCATGTGCTCAAAATATAATTATTACAACAGAAACACATGAAACAAATAACATCGGCATCCAATTCGCTTATTAAAAAAATACTGCTGTTGCAGGAAAAATCGCGTGAGCGGAAAGAAGCGGGTTTGTTTGTAATTGATGGCTGGAAAGAAACACAACTTGCCATTGCTAATGGTTTTGAAATCGATACTATCTTATTTCGTAAAGGATTCGGACTGAACTTCGATGAGCTTAGCACCGAAAATGTAATTGAAATTTCGGAAGAAGTGTTTGACAGAATATCTTATCGTGGCAACACCAGCAAAGTCGTATCGCTGGCTAAACCTAAGAATACTGCACTTGCTGATGTAAAACTTTCTGAAAATCCCTTATTACTGGTCTTGGACGGCGTGGAAAAACCCGGCAATGTGGGCGCCATTTTACGTACGGCAGATGCCACAGGGCTAGATGTTATAATTTGTTGCGATACGCATACCGATATTTACAATCCAAACGTTATTCGATCATCTGTAGGTTGTGTGTTTACCAAGCAAATCGTGGTTTGCAGCAAAGAAGAATGTCTGGATTTTTTAAAAAAGAAAAGTATGGGTGTTTTTACAACCTCACTAAAAGCGGCCAAAAATTACCTGGATGTTGATTACAAAAAACCGTCTGCGTTTGTAGTGGGAACGGAAGCTGAAGGTGTCGATGTTTTCTGGGAAGAAAATTCTGATGCTAACATCATCATTCCGATGCGCGGACAAAACGATTCATTGAACGTTTCAAATGCTGTAGCGGTGGTGCTTTTTGAGGCATTGAGGCAGCGGAATTAAAAGCATTATTCCTTATGTAAATGGAATGTGCCTGAATTTGTGGATGGCGTCACAGGTATTCCACCACTCAAATCAAAACGGCTGAAAAATCGACTTATCTGATGATTAACAGAATCAATGCTTCCAAAATATTGTGTAATATATGAAACTTCATCAACGTTCATAAACAGTGAATCGTTTCTAATCAAATATTTTATACTGTATTTATTGATAGCATCGAGTGTATCTAGTGTTGGTGATAAATTATAATAAACTGCTCTATCATTTTCTTTAAACAACACGCCTATTGGTCTTGATGTGGTGTCATACAGTTGGCTCCTTTTATAAGCACCGCTCCAATATCCGTCAATGTTTAATTCTATGGCTAAATCTTTCGGGTTTGGATTTTCGTTATTACAAGAAATTATAAAAATAATGCCGCTGTAAAAAATAAAACAGTGGCAGGATGATGTTTGTAAAGAAAACAACCAAATACTTTTTCTATATTGTAATAATAGTAAAATAAATAAGAAATTCAATTATTTGTCATTTTCTCTTCAAAATACTTCCATATCTTTTCATCCGGCACCAGTGCTGTAATTTCTATAGGTTCATTTTTTACGGGATGGGTGAAAACTATTTTTCTGGCATGCAGATGAATACTGCGGGTGTTTTCATTCGGTCTTTCAAAACCATATTTTATATCTCCTTTTATCGGGGATCCTATTTTCGCCAGCTGCGCCCTGATTTGATGAAAGCGACCCGTTTCCAGCTGTATCTCCAGCAGGTGATAATTATCGGAACTCATCAGCACCTTATAATGCAGCACGCATTTTTTAGAATGCGCCACTTCCTTGTCGAACAATTTTGCCTTGCGTTGCTTCTCGTCTTTCAAATGATAGTGAATCAGTGTCCCGGAATTTTCTTTCAGCTTATTTTTTACCACCGCCCAATACGTTTTAGTAATATCTTTACTTTGAAACAACGCATTCAATCTCGTCAGGCTTTTGCTGGTTCTCGCAAACAAGACAATGCCGCTTACCGGCCGGTCGATTCGATGCACCACACCTAAAAAAACGTCACCTGGTTTTTCGTATTTTTCCTTTATGTAGTCTTTTACAAAATCCGAAAGCGGTTTGTCGCCGGTTTCGTCGCCTTGCACAATATCTCCGCTGCGTTTATTCACTGCAATGATATGATTGTCTTCAAATAGAATATCCGGCATAATAACTTTGGAAAAGTTTATAACTTTTCCAAAGTTAACGTAAATTCGTAAAATGTATCAATCGCCTGTTATAATCTTAGGCATGCACCGCAGCGGCACCACCATGATTACCAAAATGCTGGAAAATCTGGGCTTGTTTGTTGGTGCTGAGAAAGAAATTAATAATGAGGCCCTGTTTTTCTGGCATATCAATAACTGGATATTTAACCTGCATACAGCAACGCCTGAAAAACCTTACAACTTAAAATACTCTAACCCTGCCTGCAGAAAAGTAATTCTGGAATCGCTGGAACACTTTGTGCAATCCGGCAAGCGAAAACAATATCTGGGAAAACATGCCGCTGCCTTTAAAAGCATCAAAGAAGTCAATTTTGCGTATGGCTGGAAAGACCCGAAAAACACATTTACCATTGATTTCTGGTCATCTGTTTTTCCAAATCCGAAGGTGATTCATATTTATAGAAATCCGATTGATTCCGTATCCAGTTATATTGAACGGGATTTAGCCTTGAAAAATAAATTTGAATGGAACTGGAAAAAGAAGCTGAAACGAGATTTTTTAATCAGTAAAGATTTTCATCAGAATTTCCCTTTGACCAATATTGAAGAAGGCTATAATCTCTGGGAACAATATGTTAGCACAGCACTTTCTTTGAAAAATAAGTATGCAGATTATATAGAAATCAAATACGAGGATTTTTTAGAAAAACCCTTGGAAAACCTGCAACAACTCGCTACTTTTTCAGGATTAACACCAACTAACGAAAATCTTCAAAAAGAAATTTCTACCATAAAAAGTGAGCGTGCTTATGCTTTTTTAAACAACAAGAAATATCTGCAAATCTATCAGCAACTTAAAAACAAACCGCTGATGCAGCAATTAGGATACGATAAATTATAATGCAAGTTTCCGTACAAATATTATTGGCCACCTACAATGGAGCACCTTTCCTGCGCGAACAACTGGACAGTTTGTTTAATCAGACATTTCAGGATTATACTGTTTTAGTGAGAGATGATGGTTCAACAGATAATACTGTAAAGATTATTGAAGAATACAATCAGAAATTTCCGAACAAAATAATAGTATTGCAAGACAGGTTTAAAAATGTAGGAGCTACTAAAAATTTTGGAATTTTATTAGAAAACGCTACTGCTGATTATATTTTCTTTTGCGATCAGGATGATATTTGGGTGAAACATAAAATTGAAAAATCACTGCAAAAAATACAGTCTTTAGAAAATGGAAATGGTGAAGTTTCGTGTTATATTTTTACTGATATGAAAGCTATTGACGAAGCCGGAAACATCACAGATAATTCTGTTTGGAGTAAATTGTTGTTACATCCTGATTATTGCACCTTAAACCGTTTATTGATACAAAATATTCCGCACGGTTGTACCATGGTCATCAACAAAGCCATGCGCAATTTGGCTATACCATTTCCAAAAGAGGCTATTTTACACGATCATTGGATGGCATTGATAGCGGCAGCTTGCGGAAAATCGTCTTACATGGAAGAACCATTGGTGCTACTCAGGAATCATGCACAAAATGTAACCCGGAAAAAAAACTCTCTTTCCGATAAATTAAAACGTTTCTCAACTAATTTTTGGTCTAAAGATCAATACGAGTATTTTATTTCCATACGCGTCAATCAGGCAAAAGCACTAATAGAAAGAGTAGGAAATAATATAACCAAAGACAAACTTGAGTTATTAAACAAGTTTATTCAATTAGAGAACACTAGCGGTTTACAGCGCAAGAAACTATTTTTACAAAATAAATTCTACCGTTCCACTTTCTGGCACACCTTAAAAATGATAGCCAGAGCTTAATTTTTAGTTTGCACTTTTTTCGCTAATTTTGACTGAATTCAAACGTAAACATAGTTGAAAAATATTCTCATTACCGGTGGTGCCGGCTTTATTGGTTCTAATCTTTCTTTGCAATTGCTGCAGAAAGGTTATCGCATTACTGTTCTAGACTGTTTACATCCGCAAATTCACGGCGAAAATCCCGAACAGACTTCTCCATTATACCAATCTATAAAAGATAAGGTGCATTTTATTAAAGGAAATGTGACCAACAAATCTGATTGGCAGAAAGCACTGGAAAATCAACATGTTGTAGTACATTTTGCTGCAGAAACAGGCACCGGACAAAGTATGTACGAGATTGAGCGTTATACCAACGTGAATGTTTCCGGTACAGCCATCCTTTTAGATTATTTGACGAATACTCAACATACGATTGAGAAAGTAATTGTAGCCAGTTCTCGCGCAGTGTATGGTGAAGGAAAATATTTCTCTGAAAAACTACAACAGTATTTATATCCGAAAGACAGAAAAGAAACTGATTTGGAAAACGGCATTTTTGAATTGCGTAATCCTTTGGATGAAACGGAATTTTTAAAGGTTATTGCCACTGATGAACAAAGCAACATTCAACCAAAATCCATTTATGGATTGACAAAATACCATCAGGAACAGGCCTTGATGATTTGCTGTGAGTCGCTGTGTATTCCATGTGTTGCTTTCCGCTATCAAAATGTATACGGACCAGGACAATCGCTTACGAATCCGTACACAGGAATTTTATCTATTTTTTCCACACGCATCAAACAACAAAAATCCATCAATATATTTGAAGACGGAAAAGAAAGCCGTGATTTTGTATTTATAGATGATGTGGTGCAGGCAACTATATTAGGCATAGAAAAACCTGAAGCAAATTATCAGGTATTTAATGTAGGCACCGGAATTGCCACCAATGTAATAACAGTAGCAGAATCGCTGATAAAAAATTATGGAATCCAAATTCCGTTAGAAATCTCTGGACAATACCGCAAAGGCGATATTCGTCATAATTTTGCGGATATTACATTGATAAAAGAAAAGCTAGGCTTTATACCAACTGTTGATTTTGAAACTGGTTTACTTCAATTTTGCCGTTGGGTAAATCAGCAATCTCCGGCAGAAGATAAATACGAACAATCGCTATCCGAATTAAAAAGCAAAGGCTTGATGAAATAAATATGAAAAAAATCGGCTTAGTTACCATTACTTATAACAGCGCGCATGTGATTGAGCCGTTTATGCAATGTGTACTAAACCAGACGCACAACAACTTCATCCTTTATATCATCGACAATATTTCTTCCGACAACACCTTGGAACTTGTAAAGAAATATTCAGACAATCAAATTGTGATTATTGCAAATACTCAAAATGTTGGTGTGGCAAAAGGCAATAATCAGGGAATTATGCAAGCCATGAAAGATGGTTGTGATGAATTATTAATCATCAACAACGATGTCGAATTTGAATACACCTTGCTGGAAAAATTATCGCAACAACTCGCAGCATTAAACTGCAGCCTTATTGCACCTAAAATGATGTACCATCCGGAAACAAATTTAATTTGGTGGGCCGGTACGAAATTTAAGGAAAGTGAAGGCTGCATGACACATCACATCGGCATACAACAGGAAGACAATGGACAGTTTGACAAAATAGAGAAAATGAACTACGCACCAACATGCTGCGTGTTGTTGAAGAAAGAAGTAGTAGAAGATATTGGACTGATGGATGAAAAATATTTTGCTTATTACGATGATACCGATTTCTTTTATCGCATCTACAAACAAGGAAAACACCAACTCTATTATTATCCGTTCATTCAGTTTTATCACAAAGTTGGCGGATTGTCTAATATGAAGAAAGGCAGTGCAAAAAAATTCAAATTCAATGATTTCTACATTCATTTGTTTACCAGAAATCATGTTTATTATTTAAAAAAGCATCGTAATTTTTACGGATGGTTCAATATCCTGTATTTCTACTTTCGCTTGAACCTGCGTTTTTTATTCAGTGGCAAATACAACAGAAACCTTAAGACGTTTTTCCTGCTTCAAAAATCTTACTTCGAAGGTTTGGCGTTGTAGTTTTTAAACCTCAGACGGAACTTAAGAAATATAGGTTTTCTGCCTTTACAGAAACTTCTTCTGTTCCTAATGCTTCCTAAGTGGTTACTAATCAATTGACATACATCAAATCAAGTCTTAAAATACTGCTAAAAGCTGTTCATTTAACAGCTTTTTAAGCTTTTTGTGCTCACCAAAAGTAAGTATCCGGTGGTTTTTGCCTTATTTTTATAACATAAAGCGCAACTATAGCCCAGACTTTACAAGACGTAAACATTTTTAAGAATTATAATTTATGAAAAAAAGAACTATCTTCTTGATAGCGTTGGTTATATTTTTTCCATTAAATAGCCTTCCTACATTTGCCAGCGATGCTGCCAATAATACAATTGCAAATTTGCCGGTGTCTTTTGACCAAACAGTAAATTCAGGCGAAAGTGTCATAAAAGAATATGTAGATTGTTTCTCTGTCGTTTCAGAAGATGCGATGAAATATGCATTATCCGGCTATGCAGAATTGAATAACGAAGGAAAAATTTCTAAAAAAGATATTATTACGATTGTAGATTTCAGCAAACCGTCTACGGAAGAACGAATGTTCGTTATAAATTTAAAAACAAAACAGGTCATTGCAAAAAGTTTGTGTGCACATGGCAGAAACAGCGGTGAAAATTTTGCAGAAACATTTTCTAATAATTCAGAATCGTATCAAAGCAGTTTGGGGTTTTTTATAGCTTCTGAAACATACGATGGCAAGCATGGTTATTCTCTAAAACTGGATGGACAAGAAACAGGATTTAACGATAAAGCGCGCGATCGTGGTGTAGTAATACATGGTGCCGATTATGTTAACAAGCAATTTATTGCAAGTACCGGAAGATTAGGAAGAAGCCAGGGCTGTCCTGCTTTGCCGTTGGAAAAATATGAGAAAATCATCAGTTTGATAAAAGGCGGTTCTTGCTTATTTATCTATCATCCTGATAAATATTACAGAACACATTCACCCATTTTAAAACACTACAATGAATCTTGCTTAGCAGAGGTAGTGGCTGAGTTTGAGTAAGCTTTAATTCTTCAAACTATCTGCTTTCGCAATACTGTCGCTCAAGATTAACGCTTCCTGTTCTTTCTTCAATTTGGCGACAGCTGCTATAGAATCTGTTTTCTTCTTTTTTTATGACGGCTAACGAATCTGCCAGTTGTCGTTCACGTTTTTCTTCTTTAGTGAGCACATGTGGTTGTTTTCCTTTAAAGATAAAATTTATCATCTGCTTATCTCTGTTGTAAACATCAGCATAAAACTTAAGATTACCATCAAAATCTGCTTCTACGGTAAAATACCGGAAGTAGACCGGGACTGATTTTTTCAGCTTGAATATTTGTGTTTCAATTTTTCTATCCTTTAAAGCCAGCATTGAATCATAGGTTATAAGAAACGTGTCTTTCATCATCAGATAAGTGGCTATTTCGAGTGCGTCCTGGCATCTGACACAACCATGGCTGGCTGCTCTGAAATCTGAATTAAATAAGCCTTTAGAAGGTGTATCATGCATATAGACGGAGTATTTATTCGGAAATAAAATTTTCACACATCCTAACGCATTTCTGGGACCTGGAGGTTGTACAACGGTTATATAATTTCCTTTCCTTGTAACCTTGTAGCCCTTGAAACTTTTCATTTCTTTTTTAATAATGCTTTGCGGAACCGTCCATGTTGGCCATAATACAATCTGATTGATTGCGCTTTCTAATATCGGAGTTTCGTTTTTCAAATTAGATTTTCCTATAACCACATTTTTTTCCATACGCACCGTATCATTCTCTATAATTTTCACTTTGAAAGACGGCAAATTCACCCACACATATTTTTCCGGCAACTCAATGATATGTTCTTTTCGCCATCTGTCTGCATTAACGGCAAGCAACTGAAATTTTTTGGAATTATCCCGTTCCAGCGCTTTCAATGTATTTGCACCTATAACTCCGTCACTGTTTAAATTATTATCTTTTTGAAATCTTTTCATTGACTTCAGATAAGACGAATCATTATTTTTAAGTGTGTCATCCAGATAATGATGATAGACCAGTGCTTTACGTGCATCGTTTATTGCGCCAATTGAGTCTGTCTTCGGGTCGCGAATAGAAATTGGATTAGTAGAAATATTATTTTTAGAAACAAATGTACGCAGTGCTGTCATATATCTGTTATAAAGTGGATTATTGGGCTCTAAAGAAGACAGGGTGCTGAAAACAGAAACGCTTATAGCTTTTTGTAACAGTTGTACATAATTTTTTTTCTCCTTCCAGAAATTTGAATTAATACCTCGAACAGTGTCTGCAAACATTCCGTGATCTACATGCAACGCCATTTGTAAAAAAGAACGAGTCAGTCCTACTTCTAATTTTTTTGCAAGAGTATAGTCTACCTCCGGCAATAGAATTGTAAGCGAATCTGAAATTTGATGAAGCGTTTCATAATCATACAAATCTTTATTCAATGCTAAAAACTCAGCAGTGCCAATGGTGTGCAACATTTCTTTTCCTTTTGAAGAAAGCACCTCTTTGCTTAACCAAAGCGATTTGTAGTTATTTTGAAGATAGATTTCTTTTGCAATCTCGTGCCAGCTTAAATATTTAGTGCTGTCATTTATTACAGAAGGAAGTGTTGGAATATAGTCGCGTAATATAGTTGAAATGTTCTGTTGAAATTCGATTTCATCTGCTGGAATTTCTATTTTTCTTTCCGTTGATTCCGCATTGCCATTTGCACACTTACAGGAAGAGAAAAAGAATACTGAACCTGTAATAAATGAGAGCAGCAGTAAGGGTCTGCAATAATTTTTCATGTTTGTGCCACGTTTCATTTTCTTCTATTCTGATTATAGTATAAAGTAACTAAAAAAATACAATATAAGTAAGGCTAATCAGATTAATTGAGCTTTACGGCTAACACACATCTTCGTTTGTAAATTATTTTTTCACCATCCGGCAACTTGCGTTCAAAAACAAGAAAATAAATACCAACGTCTTTTTTATTGCCATCTTCGTCGTCACCATTCCATGTAAAATAACCTTCTTTAGGTATGGTAATTTCTTTTGCCAGATAGTTGGCAAGTCTGCCATCAGCATTAAATAAATACACATTTACTACACTTCCCGGCTCATCGAATGAATAAGTAATGGTAGCAACATCATCAATTCCGTCGCCATCCGGTGAAAATATTTCCGGAATAATCTGTACTTTTCCTTCAAACGAATAGCTGTCTTCTGAATTAAGAAACCCTGGTGTTGCTAGTCCTGCATCTTTTGCAGCAGAATGCCAGTTTCGTTTGTTTTGTGTGGGTGCGCTAAACGATGTTCTTTCTAAAGAAACACCTTGTTTGCTTGATAATAAAGGAAAATGCCAGTCTTCGTAATAGTGCAACTTATCTATTGTTTCATTTTTGGAATTTTTCAATACAATAATATCTTCTTTTGTATCAAAGGCAGGTAAGTTTACATCTGTACAATTTGACAAAACGGTTGTAGTGTATTGTGCTTTTATAGTGCTTTTATTTTTGCTTAATAACAGATAATCATTGGGGCTGTGAAAAAACTTCACCATCTGTTTATAAAAATAAACAAAAAAAAAGAAGATGAACAAATATTTTTGCATTGATAATCAGCATATGCAAATAGCTTCATCACATCAACGTCATCAGGTAGAATTCGGCTGTTTGGAAGACAAGATAGAGCAGGACAATCCGGTTCGTTTTATTGAAGCTTTCGTAGAGCACATTGAGTTAGAGAAATTGGGTTTCCAGGCTCGTGCTACCAAACAAGAAGGTCGCCCTGGATTTGATGCCAAATTGTTTCTAAAAATTTACTTTTATGGCTACCTCAATGGCATTCGCTCCAGCCGGCGCTTTGCAAAAGAATGCAGCAGAAACATAGAACTGCAATGGCTGTGCGTGCAACTACAACCCAACTATCACAGCATCTGCGACTTCCGAAAAGAGAATGCCAAAGCACTGAGCAACACGTTTAAATTGTTCGTTTCGTTTTTAAAAAATGAACAATTAGTCAGCGGTGAAACCATTGCGATAGACGGCACCAAAGTACGTGCGCACAACAGCAAGAAACAAAACTATAGTGCCAAGAAACTGGAACGCCATTTAAATTATATCGAAACAAAAACCAACGAATACTTAACTGCTTTAGCAGAAAATGATGAACAGCAAGATGCCATCAAAGTGAGTGATGTTGCACAAAAAATAGAGCGATTAAAAACCAATAAACTCTACTACGAACAGTTGCAGGAAAAGTTAGCCGAAAGTGGCGATACGCAAATCAGTGTAACGGATGCAGATGCACGCCTCCATCTGTAAAGCGTTCTTCAAACTGAACAAATACTGAAATTGAAAAAAACACTAATATGTAAAACAAAAAAATTTCATAGGGTTGCAAGACAAACAAATATCTTTATTCTAAGTCGTTATTCCAACACAAAAGGTTGTTTTAGTAATGTTAAATTAAAAATATTAATGCCGGCAATTCTCTATTTTTGTAGCTCTAACAATTAATACAATAAAGATGAAATATTTATTGAAGATGATTTACATAATCGATCTGTCCTTTGAATATTCCATCCGAATAATTGGAATGGAAAATTAAATAACAAAAAAATTAATCAAATGAAAGTAGCAGTAGTAGGTTCCACTGGTTTAGTAGGTGGCGAAATGTTGAAAGTTTTGACAGAGAGAAACTTTCCCGTAACAGAATTAATTCCGGTAGCTTCTGAACGTTCGGCTGGTAAGAAGATAGAATTTAATGGAAAGGAATACACGGTAGTAACCATGCAAACCGCTATTGACATGAAACCGGATTTGGCGCTGTTTTCTGCGGGTGGGTCTACTTCTTTAGAATGGGCACCTAAATTTGCAGAAGCTGGCATCACCGTGGTAGATAATTCATCTGCATGGCGCATGGACCCGACCAAAAAATTAGTAGTACCGGAAATCAATGCGGATGCTTTAACTAAAGACGATAAAATAATTGCCAATCCAAATTGCTCTACCATACAAATGGTGGTGGCGTTGAATCCATTACATGAAAAATATAAAATCAAACGCGTGGTAGTTTCTACGTATCAGTCGGTTACCGGCACAGGAAAAAAAGCGGTAGACCAATTGATGAATGAGCGCAACGGTGTGGAAGGCGAAATGGCTTACAAGTACAAAATCGATTTGAATGTGATTCCGCAGATTGATGTGTTTATGGATAATGGATACACCAAAGAAGAAATGAAAATGGTGAAGGAAACCAATAAAATCATGCGCGATGAAAATATCAAAGTTACAGCTACAACGATTCGTATTCCGGTCATGGGCGGCCACAGCGAAAGCGTAAACATCGAATTCGAAAACGAATTTGAACTGGCAGATATTTTTGCTATTTTAGAAAAAGCAGAAGGTGTTGTGGTTGTGGACGACCCAACCAATCATAAATATCCGATGCCAATGGACGCGCACGGAAAAGATGAGGTATTCGTTGGCAGAATTCGCCGCGACGAAACACAACCTAAAACCTTAAACATGTGGATAGTGGCTGATAATTTACGCAAAGGTGCCGCTACGAATGCCGTACAAATTGGTGAGTATTTATTGAAACAAGGGTTGATAGGATAACATTAAATTTATTTTTAATATCTTCAAAGCTCCGCAATTGCGGAGCTTTTATTTTTTCTCAATATCATTTTTAATTCCTAATTTTCCATTCTAAAATTTAAACTATGCCGATTAGAATGGTCGATGACGACAAGCAGCAACAAGAGTATGTTCCAAGTAATGACGGCGGCGGTGGTTCTCGCGGTGGCGGCGGTGGAGGCGGCTTGCCCGGTGGCAGCGGTTGCTTAACGGCTTTCTTACCTATCCTCTTAAAATTACTTTTCAAAAAACCATTAATAGGCATTCCTATTTTATTAATCGGTGCATTTATTTTATTTAAAAGCGGATTATTAGGCGGCGGCGGACTGCCTTCCAATGCTAATCAAACCAGCCTGGCCACCGGTGCAGAAATGAAAGAAGAAGTGTACGACAAGGCAAATGTAGCAGCAGCACTATCAGAATATGAAAGAAATCCGTTGCCGGAGTTTGTGAGTTTATTAAAATTCGCACCATTGCGCATGGATCAGGGCGAGCAAGGTTCTTGTGTGGGTTGGGGCAGCGCATATGCAGCACGTACTATTTTAGAAGCTTCTTCCACAGGTCAAAATCCGGACGAAATTGCGATGAGTCCGTCTTTTGTGTATAATCAAATTGGTCATGAAAATTGCCAGGGTGCTTATATCACCAATGCGTGTAAAGTGATGTCGGAAGCAGGCAATATTCCTAAAAAATATTTCGAATATACCGACCAGAGTTGCAGCCGCGAGCCCAATCAGCAAGTGTTGCAGACAGCACAGCAATTTAAAATTCGTGGTTATGAACGTTTGTCTGTAGATGGCGACGATTACACAACTGACTTTTTCGCTATCAAACAATATCTGGCAAAAGGCGCACCGGTAATTTGCGGTATGATGGTAGGCGGTTCGTTTATGCAGGAAATGGCTGGTCAAAAAGTTTGGCGACCTTCTCAGGATGACTACAGCATGGAAGGTTTTGGTGGCCACTGTATGTGCATCATCGGTTACGACGACCGATTGGAAGGTGGTTCTTTCCAGATTATGAATAGCTGGGGTCCAGGCTGGGGCGAGAATGGTGTTGCCTGGGTGCGCTACAAAGATTTTATGCATTTCAATAAAGAAGCGTATGCATTACAACCCTTACCAAAACGCGGCGAAATGGCTGCACGTAAGTTTGAATGTGCCATTGGGTTGGTGAATAACGATACTAAAAAATACATCAGCTTAAGTAATACCGGAAATTTATTTAAAACAAATACACCGGTAGCCAAAGGCACTAAGTTTAAAATTGAAGTACAAAATGCTATAGAGTGCTATACCTATATTTTCGGACAAGAAACAGATGGCAGCAGTTATGTATTGTTTCCGTATTCGCCAAAACACACGGCATTTTGCGGCATTACCGGCTATCGCTTATTTCCGAAAAATCAGAGTTTGCAGGCAGACAATATTGGCAGTAAAGATTTTATGGCAATTGTGGTCACAAAAGAACCGATAGATTATAACCAGTTAAATAGTGCAATAAATGCCGCGCAAGGTGATTATAGAGCAAAGGTGATGAGTGCACTTAACAGCAATGCGCTAACCAGTGTACAATATGGTTCTAATCAGGGACGAATTGTGTTTTCTGCACAAAGTGAAAACAAAAATGCGGTGGCAAGTATTATAGAGATAGATAAGAATTAAAACAAAATATTTAATAGATTTTTTAACCACATAGACACAAAGTTTTTTCTAATAAAAAGAATTTCGTAGAAAATAAAGCAATTCACAAAGAAGCGAAGCTTTCTATGAGTAACTTAAATTATTACTTTATTTTTTTGATAAGAATAAAAGATTCTATGTTTCTGTGTGCCTATTTTTTTGATTATTTAAACCAAGTATTTTATGTCATTTTTAATTTACGGTGCCAGCGGTTATACAGGCAAAATTACGGTAGAACACGCCATTAAAAGAGGCATGAAGCCAACTTTAGCCGGCAGAACTGAATCTAAAATAAAGCCAGTTGCCGATGAATTCGGATTGGATTATTTAATTTTTGGGTTAGATGATATTGAGATTATTGCAAAAAATCTTGCAAACTTTCCGTTAGTTTTAAACTGTGCAGGTCCGTTCAGCAGAACGGCAAAGCAAATGGTGAAAGCGTGTTTGCAATCCGGCACACACTACTTGGATATCACCGGTGAGATTGAAGTCTTTGAGCTGGTAAAATCATTTCATCAAAAAGCAATTGATAAAAATATAATTATCATGTCTGGTGTAGGATTTGATGTAGTACCAACGGATTGCATGGCAAAATACGTGCACAATAAATTACCAGATGCCACTCATTTGGAATTAGCGTGGGCAGGCCTTGGCGGCAGCATTTCGCATGGCACCATGAGCACGATGGTTGATGGCTTAGGACGCTCCGGTGCGGTTAGAGAAAACGGAAAAATTGTTGCTCAACCAACAGGAAAAGAAGGCAAAATAGTAGATTTTGGTGAGAAGCAACTTTTTTGTATGACTATTCCGTGGGGCGATGTTTCCACTGCTTTTTTTACTACCGGCATACCCAATATTAAAGTGTTTACAGGTGTTCCAAAGAGTAGTTATAACATCATGAAATTTCAATTCCTGTTTAATCCGATTGTCAAAACAAAATTTGTCAAAGGCAAAATTCAAGAGTATGTAGACCAGAAAATTACCGGTCCATCAAAAGAAAAACGGGAAAAAGGAACATCTTATATTTATGGGAAGGCAACCAATGCAAAAGGTGAAATGGCGGAAGCGCGTTTAATAACAGCGGAAGGATATTTATTAACCGCAGAAATGTCTTTAATCATTACACAAAAAGTATTAGCAGATAAAACACTAAAACCTGGCTATCACACACCGGCAGAATTGTTTGGTGCTGATTTGATTTTAGAAATGCCAGGTTCAAGATTCTTATAAAGAAGAAAACTTTATTTTAATTGCACTCTTGCTTTAAGGTGTTGCGACAGATTTTTACCTTGCAATAATCCATTTTCTATTGCCTCGCGAAAGTGAATTCCGCCGTACAGTCTTGAAATTCCTGCTTCCTGTGCAGCAGCATTAAAAGAAGCAAAACTTCTGGGAAAGTAATTAAAGTACTCTACATTTATACTATCCGTGAATGGAATGTTGCCTAATATATCGGTCAGGATTTCTGCAGCTGCACCGGAACAAACAGAGTGACCAGATGGATATTCTGGAAAAGGCGGTGTAATATCAAGTTGACCTGTTGACCAGCTGGAATTAATGTAGGCTTTTATATACGTTTCTGGTCGCAACAAATTGTATTTATACTTGGCATCCCAGCAGGAAATAAATGCGTCAGCGGTTGCAATTCCAAGCATTGCATACAATTCTACGGCTTTGTCCAATTTTAAATTTTGCTTGTGAATAACAAATTGCATAATGCCAATCCAGTGACCTGCAGGTGTTTGAGTACCGGTAGGATCTGCCCACCATAAACGGATATCGCTTTGCTCTGTTGTTCTGTTATTTACAGTATTAAAAACTTCTCTTGCTTGTCTGCCAAAAGCAGTCGTGGTATCTTCACTAAACATAATACTTTGCGGAATTTCAAACTGTGCGGAAGAATCCATTGTAAACGAACGTACTTCACTCCAGTAAGGCTCTGCAGGATTCAAGTGTGCAGCATCCGTTGGTTCCCAATACCACAAATGCAAGGCATCTCTTGGTGGAACTATGTAATTCATTGTCTTCACCATTAAGAAATTATCTGATGCTGCATATTGCATGATAGCGTTTGCTACGATTCTGCCTCGTTCTCTTGATTTTGTAATGATAGAATCTTTCACATCCATTTTTGATGCTAAAAATCTATCGTGCAGTGCATTCGCAGAATCTTTATTTACAACTGCTAATGATGGTATGATGGTATCACATTTTGTTATCAGGAAAATTGCTTCATTTAATACAATTCCATAATCTAAAGAATCTGAATTTGAAGGAATTGAATTTAAATTAAATCCGTTGAGTTGTCCCTGTAAGGTTTTATAGTTTTTTATTCCTTCAAACACACTTTCATACATTGTAATTCCTGCATAAGCAAAAATTCTGGATGCTCTTGGTGGATTTATGTTTTGATTTCGGGTAATTGTTCTCAACAGATTCATCCAATCGATAGAAATTTTTGCATCATATCGAGCGACGTCTGACACAGCTGATTTCACTGGCGAAGGATCAGCAGGATCTTTCTTACAGCTAGTAATTATTAAAACAAATCCGATAAAAACCAGTAGTGAATTTTTCATACTAAAAATTGGTACTATATAAAGATAAAAGAAATGCAGCTGTAAATTACAGCTGCACTATCTTTAACTATATTTTTAGTTAAAATGCTGTTATTGCAAAATAATATCAAAATCAACCAACTCAATAAACACCTGAACGCGTTCTTCAATTTCTTCTGCAGTAAGCTCTTTCAAACGTTCCGGTCCGAATTTTTCTACACAGAAACTTGCCATGGCAGAACCGTAAATAACGGCACGTTTCATGTTTTCGAACGATAAATCTTTCGTTTTTGCCAAATAGCCCATGAAACCACCTGCAAAAGTATCGCCTGCACCGGTTGGGTCAAAAACGTCTTCTAACGGCAATGCAGGTGCAAAAAATACGCGGTTGCCGTGAAATAATAAAGCTCCGTGTTCACCTTTTTTGATAATCAGAAACTTAGGTCCCATTTCTCTGATTTTAGCCGCTGCTTTTACCAAAGAATATTCGTTGGTCAGCTGACGCGCTTCTTCTTCGTTCACAATCAGCAAATCCACCATTTTCAATACTGCTTTCAATGGCTCCAGGGCGATATCCATCCAGAAATTCATGGTATCCATCGCTATTAGCTTAGGACGCTCTGTCATTTGAGCAATAACTTTTGCCTGTAAAGTTGGATCGATATTGCCTAAAATTAAAAATTCTGCGGTTTTGTAATTTTCCGGTAAAATCGGGTCAAATGCAGCCAAAACATTCAAATCTGTCACCAATGTATCGCGACGGTTTAAGTCCATATGGTACTTTCCGCTCCAGAAAAATGATTTTTCGCCTTCTTTTACCTGTACACCATCTATATCTGTACCTATTAATTTTAAATAATTAAGCTCATTTTGGTCAAAATCATCACCAATAACGCTAACTAATTGCATATCATTGGTAAAATGACCAGCAGACTGGCAAATATAGTTGCCTGAACCGCCTGTTATTTTATCTGTTTTGCCGAATGGCGTTTCTATGGCATCGAATGCAACTGTACCTACTACTAAAAGACTCATGAATTTTTTTTTGCAAAGATTGCATATTTATTTTTATTGTCCTACATTTGCACTCCGAAATATGTATTTGCTCTGCAGGTACCAATCAGGATGCTGATTCAAACAGCACAAAAAATGAAGATTCTTCCTTAGCTCAGTTGGTTAGAGCATCTGACTGTTAATCAGAGGGTCGCTGGTTCAAGTCCAGCAGGGAGAGCAAAGCGGTTGACTATTCAACCGCTTTTTTATGCCCTGTATCGGCAGCATACAATAAGCATGCTAACCTAATCTTAAGACAAAAGCCATATTCCGGCTGGGAAAATCACTTCCAGATATTAAAATTCAGGGTTATTCTTTTTTGCTGTATCAGAGTACGCCAGTCTATGAATAACAAAGCCAAAACAAACAGTAATCCAATCGCCAAGCCGGTTAAGGATTGCCATGAAATAAAACCTTCCATAATTTTTTCAATGTTTTCTGCCGCATAATTGCCGCTATGCACTGCTGCCGATACACTGATTAACCTGCCCACTGTAAACATGGGCAAAATATAATACGGCTTTATTTTCGCCATACCTCCTGCAATGAAAATAGGTGTTGTTGGAAGGGGCAGCAATGAATAAGCAAGAATAAAAGCCTGACTTTTCCATCCTTTTTGTTTCATTTTTTGTCCTAAAAACAGGACATCCTCATTCTTTGAAGCATTAAACATCCTTTCAGATAACAGGCCAATATATAACGTGAGAATGTATCTTCCCGCTATGGATCCGGCCACACCCGTCAGGATAACAGCCCATGTATTGAGATCAAAATAAATCTGCAGAAAGACCATCAGTGTAAAAGCCGGAGGCATAAACAAAGGAATGGTATCCATTACTAATGATCCGAAGAAGACAAGAAAATAGTGCCACAACATAATCCAGGGAATAACTTATTTAAGCATATAACAATCTTTTGTTATAATGGCGAATATCAGCATAATAATTAAAAACGGGAAGGATTAAAGCATAAATTGGCTATTAATTAAAAACGGATGTCGCAAGACCGATATGCTCGCTTCCTTTACTCCAGTGAGCATGGTTGCGTGCATTAAAATACAGGTACATCTTATTTTCATAGCATTTCACATCGCAGGCATATATATGACTCGCCATCCATGCATTTTCAGGGTTTGGTTTTAAGACAGGTTTTTCTTTCAGGTAATTCCAATCTATGCCATCCACAGAAAACAAGATGCAGATAGCCGAGCCGGATATTCCGTTGTGTTCATTAATGCCATTTTGAAACGCAACATAACCATCTTCACAGGGAATTACTTTCATAGAGCCTGCTCTTAAATTATTCCACATGCTTGTTTTTTCAGGAGATATGACAGGCGTTGTTGCGCACGTGTATGAACCATCAATCGTTTCGCTTTGTGCATAGGTAATGTACAACGGTTCATTAAATCCACAATCCGGTATCTTGACCAATGAAGATGAAAAATACAGTCGAAATTTATTTCCTATTTTTATCAGACATGGATTGCTGACGGATTTTCCGAGTGTTTCGTTCTGGTGAAAAGGTAATGTTGGCTGTATGATTATTTTGGATGTTGACCAGGATATTAAATCGACCGAAGTCATGAATTCAATTTGTGAATACCACTTTATACCAGGCAAAAAAGAAAAGATGGTTTTTAATCCGTTATATTTTTCATAGAATAAATAAAACTGATTTCCTTCTTTACAGATAAATGGTCGCATAGCCGCGCGTTTGATTATCTTGTTTTTTTTCCAGTCAGTTCCATTTTCAGAAA
>JBIKPT010000172.1:0-5920 GCA_044357355.1 Chitinophagales bacterium | reverse complement strand
TGCTTTTACCGTTGGATTCGCTTCATAAAGCGCAAGATATGGTTCGTTGTCAACGATACAATGTACATGTTGTCCTTTGGCAGCATTGGCACACGTTTTTATATCAGACAACGACGTTTGTTTGCCTAATTCGTAATTCGTAAACGTATAATTAAGTGTAAATAAATTATTGTCCAGATCTTCAATATTCGTATTCAAGGTCTGCGTGAGTGTAGCATGCTCAAAGGTTTCCGGCGAATAGAGTTCCGTTAGGGTAATCCCGTTTTTTGTCATAGTAGTTAGTGTTGCTATTTTCTCAGAAGAATGTTTGGTGTTTCGTGCAGTTGCTTTACGGTTGCAATTGGATAATGTCGCAGACAAGGCTGCAATTGCAATAATTATAAAAGAGATTTTTCGCATAAATAAAGTTTGTTAAAGTTGGCTTTTTTCTTTCAGATTCTGCATTAAATATAGTGCATGTATGTTATTAATTCTAAAATCTTTATCAGCAGGCTTTTCCTTAAGTCGTTTGTAAATTTCTTCATAAAGAAACAGCGTATTATTCACATCTTTTGAAGTGTCTTTGCTGTTTTGCAGCTGAAATAATTTAGTTAAACGTTCCGGTAAAATGGTTTTTCCCATTTTTTTTAAGGTATATAATTTGCCGCTATTTGCTGCAGCTGGTTTTTTAAAGTCAATATGATGTTTTTTAAAATGACCGTTTAAGAGATACTCATTGTAATATTGTTGATTTATTCGCATTTCAATAGGTAATGCATACCAGAATTCTATCCAGCTGGTATTCCAGAATGGTAAATAAAAATCGAGGCCGAAATATTCGTATACGCGCACAGAATTAATGATGAACTTTGACAATCTGTTTTTTACCTGCCATTCCTGATAGCCATTCCAGGAGTTTTCATATGCTGTCAAATCTGGCTTTAGTTGATGTTTATAACCTATAAAATGCTGAATATCGAAATTCCGCACCGGCTCTATAAAACTTCCGGCGTGAATATCCTGACAAAATCCATTCATAACAACCGTGTTTTTCTGCAACAAATTATTTTCCTTCAGATAATGCAAAGCAAAAAAATCCTGTTCGTGTGGCAATGATGAATAGTGATGATTAAGCGCTGCATATGTATTCCATTTTTCCGTAAAAAATGTCTGTAATAAAGTGTCTGTATATTCAATAAAATGCCATTTTATATGCAGCTTTTCACAAACGTTTTTGGCAATCAGTACTTCAAAACTATCTTTGCGTCCATACGTGTAGCATTCTACCAAAGCATAATTGTATTCTTTAAATAAAGCAACTAAATATCGAGAATCGTAACCACCGGAAAGCGGAAGTAGAATCGGTCGGTTGTCTGCATATTGGATAGCTTTTTCTATAAGCTTTTTTTCCTGCTGTTGCAGTTGCTTGCCTAATGCTTCTTTTGATAACGAAGAAAATGCTGATTGATGTCGGAAATACGGTTTAATAGTTAATGCAGCAGTTTGTTTGTCAATAACGGCATATTCGCCGGCCTGTAGTTGTAACCAGCCTTTCAGCAGTGTTTTGTTTTCCAGCGTACAATATACTTTGCAGAAATTTTCAACTTCTTTTACATCAATTGTCTCATTAGTGAAATAAACAGGATCAATGGCATCTGTAATTACAATGTCAGCTGCTGTTGAATAAATAAATAATGGAAAAGTTCTGATGGTGTCAACGGCAATGAAAAAGGATGTTTCGGTTTCCGTTACAATACTGAAATGTCCGTCCAGTTGCTGTAGCTTTTCTTTAAATGATTCTTCGTTTGTTATAGTTTGAAAATTATGAAGCAGTGCTGTATCTTTTAAAAGTTCATCATTTTTGAATGCAGCACCGATAACGGAAGTAGCCTTTTCTGTTTTCCAGGAATGATATAATTGATATGTCAACTCTATCTTAATCATTTTTCAGGATGCAATTATTGATATAGTATAACAAATATAGATTCATCAAAATTCCGACAATTGAAAACAATGCAATGGATAAATAAAAATCCTGTAAAATGCCGCCAATGGCAATTGCTATAATTCGTGCAGCAAATAAAACGGCATTAAATCCGAACTCAAATTTCAGTAGATGTTTAATGTCTAATAAGCAGGAAACAGGTGAGGCGATGAGACCGAGAAAATACCATAAAATAAGGTATTGTGCAATTTTACCGGCTTCTATCCATTCTCCGCTGAACAAGGAAAAGAATAATTCTTTCCCGAAAAATAATATAAATAGAGTTGGCAAAATTGAAATTAAAAAAGTAAATAAGATGATTTTCTGTGTTGATTTTTTTAATTCTGCCGGTGCCTGTTCGCTTGCTTTTTTGAAATACACCTGACCTAACGCCGAAGTATACATGCCGGTCGGCGCATTCAGCAATCGGGTAGCATAGGAGTAGAATCCTACATATTGCGGTGTGAAAAAATTCGATAACATCAAGGGAACGCTGTTGCGGGAAAAGTTATTCAGCAAGGAAGACCAGGTGCCGTATTTGGGAAACTGATCGTATTTTTTCCAGATTTCTTTAGTCGCTTGTATGTCTGCTTTCGGACAATAATACAATAGTACTAACATGGTAGCTGTTGCCAATCCTGCCATAAATCCATATATCAGCGCATGTGCAACGTGCTGAAACGCCAGCAACAGTGTCACCGCGCAGGTAGTTAACACCTGAAGGATTCTAAAGTAATTTACAGTTGCGTATTTTTCCTGTTTATTCAGATAGACCAGTACAGGCTGGTGGATGCCATACAATAAAATGGTAAATGGCAACAGGAAATAAATTTTAGGTAAAAAGAACAGGAACAATAATTCAACAAGCAGCAGTATACTGAAAATAATGACCGCAATCGTGAATGCTGCATTCAGTATTTTTTTGGTTTCACCATCATCTTTTCCCAGCATCACCACAATGTCTAATTTGGCATTAACCACTTCAATAAGAATAAAAACAACTGAAGTAAAAATGCCAAATTCTGCAAAATCTGACGGTGCAAAATATTTTGGCAGTACTAATGAAAACAGGAAATTGATGATTTGCACCAAAACAAGTCCGGAGAAAAGTGCTGAGAAATTTTTAAAAAATGAAGCTGTTTCGGATGCCTTATTCATCCTTGCTAAGTTACAATTTTATTTTCTTTGCAAACCTATCTGATATTGTATTGCAGATTTTGCAACGGTTTAATTGGTATCTGGTTCTGAAATAAAAATCTGTTATTCAAATTTCCATTTTACCGTTACCCATAAACTTATCATTCGCGACCAGCGGAATATCAGCGGCCACAAGACCAGTAAGATTACCGCATTTATTACCAGCAGTTTCGGAATCCAATCCAATCCTAATATAAACGTCAGCGGAATGATAAATACAAAAGAAAAGCCCATACTGACGATGTAACTCATATACATCGATAAAAAATGAAATCCGGTTTCGTTTTCCAAATCGAAATCACATACCGGACAGCGTTTTTCCATTTCGCTCAGATGTGACAGATGATATGGATTTGGGTCTGTAAATATTTTTCCCTGATAACACTTAGGACAACGACATAATAGGATGGATTTAAGAGCAGACATATAGACGAACTGTTATAACACAAAGCTACTGATTTTACAATTGTTTTGATAAGAGTAAATAATTATCTGCTTTACATCAACAACCTGATTGTATTACGGCTTCGTCAATTGCGGATCTTTGGTGTCTATTTTGGTTGGCTGATTGTCATCGGCACCTAAGATATCTTTCATCGTAAAATAAGCGCTTTGGTCTATTTTTACTTTTATAGGAATAAATCCCATTGCTTTCACTTTCACGTAGCCTTTATAATCTACTTTTACTTTTTTGCCTGACAGCACCATTTTTGAACCTTCCGTAAATAATTTGCTTACCGTAGGTCCGGTTTTTACATTTATTTTTAACGGCAAATCAAATGCACTCTCTTTTTTTATTTTCACCACATCTGCTGCTTCGGTAATAGTGCCTAGTTTTTTATCCGCAATAAATACATCAATCAAAATTTCATCCACTTTTACTTTTGCATTGTATGGATTGTAAATAACCGCTGTGATGCCCATGCCGATTTCTTTGAGTGAGAAACTTGCTATATGAAATTCTTTTGTTTTAACCAGATATGGTTCCTTGTCTTCCGCCTGTAACGAAAGAACTGAAAAGAATAAAATAAAATAAATAGTGAGCCGGTGTTTCATTATTCGTTGTCTTTTTTAGCTGCTTTTTTTTCTTCTCTTTTTTTCTTACGCTCTTCACGTTTTTCCAGTCTTTCTTCTTTTTTTGTGAGATACTCGTAGGTTGTAGCATACTTCACGGCTGTCATCACTTCTTCGCCTTTTGCGTTTTTAAGTGTTAAGTCACCTAATAATTGAACCGTATATTTTGTAGCAGGGTCGTGTTCTGCTTCAATAAATGAATTGGTTTCGTAAGAATACTGCACCGGTATCGAAAATTCAGAATTAGGTTTTATCTTTTTACTGATTTTAGTAACGACCGTTCCAACATCTTTTCCATCAATGGTAAAATCCAGCACTAAATCTTTCAAATCAAATTCCTGATCGCTTAAATTCATAAAAATGGCGGTTGCTGTAAGTTTGGCATTTTCTTTAGACAGATTGCCTAAATCCAGATTAACCATTTTTTTAAATTCAATATCTTGTTTGTCCTCATTGCAGGAAACAACAAAAAAAGCCAAAATCAGTAAGATGAATAAGTTGCGCATGTTTGTTTTTTTACAAAAGTATTTAATCAGAAGTAACTTTTTTTCTTTTTAAGATTTTTTTACATAATCATAGTATCAAAAACCTTACCATTTTCCGCTGGCACCGCCGCCACCGAAACTTCCGCCGCCACCGCCACTAAATCCACCGCCACCGCGACTGCTGCCGCTGCTGCTGCCACCACTGCTAATGACAATAAAAGCAATACGCGCCAGAATAGGGAAGCGGATCATTAAAATAATCACCAACAGGATAAGACCGATGGTGAATGCCACAGACAAATATTCTTCCTTACCAGGACTGGAAACGACCGTTGAATACGGTGCGCCTTGTAAAATACTGATTAGCTTGGTAGTGGCAGCTTCCATGCCATCGTAGTAGCGCGCTTCCCTTAATGCCGGTGTAATGATTTCATCAATAATGCGTTTGCAATCGTAATCAGTAACATAACTTTCCAGTCCGTACCCGATTTCGATATCTATGCTTCGATCGTTTTCTGCTATTAGAATCAATACACCGTTGTCGGTTTCTTTCTGACCGATGCCCCAGTTTCTGCCAACCTGCAAGGCATATTCTTCTATCGGATAATCACCTAAAGAGTCAATGGTAACGATATAAATTTGTGTAGTTGTAGAATCGTTGTAATTCAATAATTTCTGTTCCAGCAATTGCTTTTCTGAAGAATTCAACATGCCGGCAAAGTCGTTCACCATTTGCGGTGGTGACATCGGCTCAATAATACCTTTCTCATTTACCGCACTAAATACTTGCAGATGCAGTAGCGTGCAAAAAATCAGTAAACAGGAAAGGATATATTTTTTCATGAAGTAATTAAAAATGATAATTGGTTATACACAATGAAATTCTGTCTTTTGAAAGGCAAGTTTACCAACTGCCTGAGCTACCACCGCCGCCGAAACTGCCGCCGCCAAAGCCACTGAAACCACCGGAACTGCCGCCACCGCTCCACGAGCTGCCGCCACCGCTGCTCCAGGTCCAGCCGCTGCCACCGCTCAGTCCGCCACCGGTGCCGGAAGAACTACCTGAAATAATGATAATCACGATAAAAATGATAACGATTATTATTATGATATACGATATTCCTGACGATTCTGTTGCCGGTGTACTTGAAGAAGCACTATAAGTGCCTTGCAGTTGTGCAATAATTCGATTGGTGGCAAG
>JBIKPT010000001.1:0-59212 GCA_044357355.1 Chitinophagales bacterium | reverse complement strand
GTTATTACATAGGTGAGAATTCCAAGGTTGGCTAAAATAAGAACAATGGTGAAAACTCTTCCGGTGTTGTCCAGCGGTCGGGTCTCGGAAAAGCCAACGGATGCCAGTGTTATAGTGGTCATGTACAGCGCATCTAGAAACGGAAAATCCTGCAGCAGCATATAACCTGAGGTTCCTGCTACCAGCAGTACTACAAATAACATCAAATAAACCAAGGCATTTCGCCATAGAATTTTATAGATGGTCATATTTCTTTTTTCTGCAGAGTTTATTGTAAGTTACAATTGCAAGATAACAAAGTAATAGCACTAAAACAGGTATCCACCAAAATTTTACAAAGAAATAAGGATGAATAACGATAGCACTTTTGTCGCCGTATAAATTAAGGTTTGCCCAAAAATACGGTTCTTTTCCAATAGCATCAGAGTTTTCGAGATAGCTTATTTTTGCTAATCGCAAGGCTTCCTGTTTAGGAATTCCGATATGCAGGTTCCTGTAAAAATCACTGATAATGGCAGCCGTGGATTTGTCAGGCGCATTCCATTGAGTGGAAAGAATATTGTGTGCGCCTGCATAATGAAATGCCCAGGCAAAATTTTGTACACCTTCACCCGATTGTTGTTTTCCGAAATTACTATGACAGCAGGCTAATGATATCAATTGAGTGTTGGTGCTTAGTTTCCAGATCTCATGTATAGATAACGTGTTATTTTGCGAAGGCTGAAAGACTAAATAAGAATATAACGGAGATATGGTGTCAATAATTAAATGAGAAGCAATATGTATAATTCCGGTGTTATTGGCGGTTTTGATAAAATTAGATTTAGTAGCATTTTGCTGATGATATACATTGTAATTGGAAAATAATTTTAGTGCCTTGTGTTCTTTTGTACTGTTTAAGACAGCATAAGAAGAGTTGGAAAAATCAGGATAAAACCCGAATATATTTTTCTTTTCGTTGTTCGGTTGATGATTAAAATAAGTATTGGCTGAAAATGCAAATTGAGTAGGATGTTCACAGACTAGCAGCTTTTCTGTTTCAGTTGGCAACATGTCAAATGCAAGGAAGTGTATTTTTCCATCTGGTGATATTATCAACTCTTTAAACATTGTTGTTGGAAGCAAATGTTTAGCGATTTGCTTGTTGATGTTACTGTTTGATTTTTGAAGAATCGTGTGTACGTTTTGCAATGAAATTAATGAGTCAATATGTTGTTTGTCGCCACAAATTTTGTAAGTGATATTCTTTTTGGAAATTGCCAGCAAATAATAGCGTTCATTGTCACTGATGTACTCAAGAAACGTTTGATTTTCGTCCAGCTTATCTTGTATTTGTTTGGCGGTTAACGGTTTCTCACCATATTTCAACCGATAAATTTTAGGATATTTTTTTTCTATTGATTTAGAAAATGTTTCATACAGATTTTGATAAAATAAAATGGAGTCATTAATGTTGTATTGTGTGGTTTCCTGGTTTTCGTTCAGGGAAATAAAATAATTCAACCTGCCGGTTATAACTGATGATTTGGCTTTTTCAGCCAAGGGCAAAATTTCAGTTGCTTTGTAATTAATGATTTTATTTCGAAGTAAGTTGGCCTTATTGTTCTCTGCAAAGAATAGCAAGTTATCCAGAAAATAAGTATCTGTTTTGTTGTAAAAATGGGTGAGATAATAAATGCCCAACTGGTTCAGTTCTGCCATCCGTTCCGCATAGTATAAATGACTGCTGGTAGAATAGTAAGTTTGTTTGATAAGGGTTGCTTCTCTAATGACATCTTTTATGTTTTCAATGTACAGTTTTATGTCGGGATGCCTTATTAGATTTCGGGTTAATAATTCTTTTTTACAGGCTATTGCATGCAGCAAACATTCCCAATGGTCGTAGGGTAATGTGATTTTATTGTTTTGGGTTGTTTTTGCATATGCAAGTTTTGCATAAGAATATGCCGTTTTAAAATCTCCTTTTTGTAAATAGGAATCTGATAATCCTAGTACGGCCTCAACGGAATGCGTATTTTTATCACCATAAATACGAATATAAATCCTGTTTGCCAGTGCAAAATGCTTGTGTGCTTTGTCTGTCTTATGTTGTTGTAAATAATTCTGTGCAAACTGTAAGTACAGGTCAGCCAGAAGTTCGTCAGGATCGTTTTGTTTGAGTTTTATACATGCGATTAATATCATTTCGGCTTCGCTGAACTGCTTCCTTTCAGTATATATTTTCGATAGTTCAACAACACATTGCGGGTATAAATTGTGATTTACACCAAAATATTTTTTCACCAAATCAAGCGCAAACAAAAGTTGCTGTTCCGATTGTATTTTGTCACCCAGCAAATAAAATATTTTGCCGCAACTGAGATAGGAATAAGCTAAATCAGGATTGTCTTTGCCGTATAATTCCAGTAAAATATCCTGTTCCTTTATGGAGTAATTTAGTGCTTTGCCCGGGTTATCTTTCATGAAAAACAAGCTGCCCAAAGAACCATAGGTTTCTGCCGTTCTTGGGTGCAAATCGCCGAGCCGGTTTTTGTAAAGCTGCAATGCTTTAGTGAAATGCTGTTCTGCCTCATATAAATCAAACCTGCGATCTGAAATTAATCCCAGGTTGTAATGCACTTGCCCGATTCTGGAATGTTGTTCACCCAGTTCCTGCTGAAACTGTTTGAAGGCACTGTTGTAGTAGATAACGGCAGAATCAAAATCAGATAATATGCAATAATAACTGCCTAATCCATTGTTTGCTCTGGCCTGTTGTGCAATATCTGTGGCATTTTTTAGCACATAGTCATAATGGAGTTTGCTTTGATCCAACAACTGCAGCCGCTGGTTGGCATCTGCCAGTGTCAGTCGTATTTCGCAAAGCTGACTAATGTCTTTTATCTGTGAAGACAGTTCGCTTAAAAGTTGAATAGCTTTCTTGTAATTCCCTTTTTCTATAAGGTATTTTGCTTCTATTGTCTTCAGTTTTAAAAATGCATCCGATTTATGATTTTGTGTAAAAGGTATTCCTGTTTGCAGCAACGTATCCAGGAATGTAAACTTCTTTAGCCTGAAAAGACATTCACTGATCCAATAGATGTTGTCGGCTGTTTCTTTTGCATTTTTCTGCTGTCCGGATTCTGTAATTTCCTGAGTGAATATCTTTAATGCAGATACATTTTGTTCATCGTACACCAGCAATTTAATGGCTTTTACTTTCTGTGCAGACATGTCATTGCCTTTGCCGTATGAATGACTCATTGCAGCCAGTAATATCGCTATGAAGGGAAATAGTTTCAATCCATGAATTCTATCAATATAAATTTAATAACACAACTTAGATAATTTATACTTTAATCTTGTTTATTTTTGATTTATGAACAAGAAGATTGCAGTTTTGCCCGGAGATGGCATTGGTCCTGAAATTATTGAACAGGCAGTTAAGGTATTAAAAGCGATTGAAAAAAAGTACCATCATGAATTTTCATATGAGTATGGTTTAATTGGTGCAGCTGCTATTTATAAAACGGGAAATCCATATCCTGATGATACACACGAATTATGTTTAACCAGCGATGCCATTTTATTTGGTGCCATTGGCGACCCGAAATACGATAATGACCCAACAGCAAAAATTCGTCCTGAACAAGGTTTGTTGAAAATGCGCAGTAATTTAGGGTTATATGCAAATATTCGTCCGGTGAAAAGTTATGACGCATTATTAGATGCTTCACCTTTAAAAAATGACAGAATAAAAGGGGTTGATTTTGTGGTGGTGCGTGAATTAATTTCCGGAATTTATTTTGGAAAACCACGCGGCAGAAGCGAAGACCAAACTATTGCATATGATACCTGTGTATACACCAAAGATGAAATTTTACGGATCACAGAAAAGGCATTTCAGTTTGCCATGAATAGAAGAAAAAAAGTAACCTTGTTAGACAAAGCCAATGTGCTGGCAACCTCACGTTTGTGGCGTGAAACCGTAACGGAATATGCGAAACAATTTCCAGATATAGAATTGGAATGCAATTATATTGATAGTGCGGCGATGGAAGTCATTACCAAACCAAGTAAGTTTGATGTGATTCTGACCGAAAATTTATTCGGCGATATCATTAGCGATGAAGCTTCTGTAATTGCAGGTAGTTTAGGCGTTTTGCCTTCGGCATCTATTGGTCATAAGATTGCGTTGTATGAACCAATCCACGGTTCTTATCCGCAGGCAGCCGGAAAAAATATTGCCAATCCGATGGCAACGATTTTGTCAGCAGCCATGTTGTTAGAATATAGTTTTGGTTTACTGGAAGAAAGCAAAGCCATCGTAGATGCAGTAGACAAAGCTATGAACGAAAATTTTGTTACAGAAGATATCAATCACGGAAAATATTCAACTTCGCAAGTTGGTGATAAAATTGTAGAATTCGTTTTAAATAATTAAAAAAATCCCATTAGGGATTTAAGGTATGAAAGTAGTAATTCTTGGTTCGGCGCATCCATTGCGTGGTGGTTTGGCAGCGTACAATGAACGTCTGGCAAATGAATTTCTACAAGAGAAAGATCAGGTAACGATTGAAACATTTTCCTTGCAGTATCCAGAGTTTTTATTTCCGGGCACCACGCAATATTCATCGTTGCCAAAACCTGAAAATTTAACGATACATGTTTCTGTGAATTCCATCAATCCGTTTAACTGGATAAAAGTGGGTTTAAAAATCAGGAAACAAAAACCGGATGTTTTAGTGGTGAAATTCTGGTTGCCGTTTATGGCACCCTGTTTAGGTACTATTTGCCGAATCGTGAAAAGCAATAAACACACTAAGATTATTTCCATTTTGGATAATATCATTCCACACGAAAAACGAATCGGCGATACATTTTTCACGCAGTATTTTGTAAATAGTGTTGATGGATTTATTGCGATGAGTGCTTCGGTGTGCAATGATTTAAGTGTGTTTGATAAAACAAAACCACGTTTATTAAATCCGCATCCGTTGTTTGATAATTATGGTGAAGCGATTTCAAAACAAGATGCTATTCAGCAATTAAAATTAGATACTGCTAAAAAATACATTTTATTTTTTGGATTGATACGTGATTATAAAGGCTTGGATATTTTGCTGAAAGCCATGGCGACAGACGGATTGAGAAATTTTGATATACACCTGATTGTTGCCGGTGAATATTATTCCAACAAGGAAGAATATGAAAAATTAATCCAGGATTTGAATTTGAAAGATAAGTTGGAGTTACACACACGCTTTATTCCTGATAATGAAGTGGTGAACTATTTTTGTGCGGCGGATATGGTGGTGCAACCCTATAAACATGCAACGCAAAGCGGTGTCACGCAAATCTGCTATCATTTTAATAAACCGATGCTGGTCACCAATGTTGGCGGACTGCCGGAAATTGTGCCGAACAATAAAGTTGGTTTTGTGGTAGAACCAAACGAACAAGATGTGGCAAATGCCATTCTTAAGTTTTATAAGGAAAACAAAGAGTCTGAATTCATCCAAAATATTTTAGAAGAAAAGAAAAAATATAGCTGGCAAGTGATGGTGGAAAAAGTGAAGAGTTTGGTGTAAATTTAGAATTATGAAAAAAGTATTTTTAATAATATTATTGATAATCTCTTACGGTGTGATTTCTGCAAATAATACTTCAGGTGATTCTATAAATATAAAGGAAGTTGAAATCTTTGAAAGAGTAGAAGTAATGCCGTCTTTTCCCGTTGGAACACAGAGTTTACAGAAATTTCTTCTACAAAATATTAAATATCCAAAGTATGCAAGAGAAAATACTCTGGAAGGAATAGTTATAGTTAAATTTTATATTGACAAAACAGGTGCCATTAGAGAACCAATAATATTAAATAAAGTTGATAGTAGTTTAGAGAAAGAAGCTTTACGTGTTATAGGTCTTATGCCTAAATGGGAACCAGGATTACTGAGAGGAAAAGCTGTAAATTGTTATTTCGTATTGCCAATAACCTTTAAATTGTCTTAAGCTATAATTTTTTTCAGAAACAAAAATTCGTAAATTCGTTCATGATTATCCGTTCAAAAGCACCTTTACGTATCGGTTTAGCCGGTGGTGGCACCGATGTTTCTCCGTATTCTGATATTTATGGCGGCGCTATCTTAAATGCGACGCTGAGTTTATATGCCTATGCATCCATCAAACCGCGTGAAGATGGGAAAATAATTATAAATGCCATCGACAGAAATGAAATCATAGAACTGAAAAGCGAAGCATATTTAGCTATCGACGGAAAATTAGATTTGATAAAAGGTGTGTACAATCGAATCGTAAAAGATTTTGTCAAAAAGCCTTTATCCTTTGAAATCAATACCTATGTAGATGCACCACCAGGTTCAGGCTTAGGCTCATCATCCACATTAGTCGTTGCCATCTTAGGTGCCTTTGTAGAATGGCTGAAATTGCCTTTAGGTGAATATGATATTGCACATTTAGCCTATGTCATTGAACGTGAAGATTTGAAAATGGCTGGCGGAAAACAAGATCAGTATGCAGCCACTTTTGGCGGTGTGAACTACATGGAATTTTATGCCAACGATAAAGTAATTGTCAATCCGCTGCGCATCAAATCCAAATTTTTGCACGAACTGGAACATAATCTGGTTTTGTTTTATACGCAAACATCGCGTTTGTCTTCCAAAATCATTCAGGAACAAACGGATAATGTCAACGCCAAGAAATCATCTTCCATAGATGCGATGCATCAGCTTAAAGAGCAAAGTATTCTCATGAAAGAAGCTATTTTAAAAGGTGAAGTTGACCATATCGGTAAAATTCTCCACGATGGCTGGATGCATAAAAAACAAATGGCTGATGGCATTTCCAACGCATCTATAGATGCCATTTATGAAGCGGCTTTACAAAGCGGTGCCACCGGTGGAAAAATTTCAGGTGCCGGTGGTGGTGGCTTTATGATTTTCTACGCACCTTATATTCACAAATATCAACTGATAAAAAAACTGAGTGAACTTGGCGGAACTGTAATGAATTACTCATTAACTACAGAAGGATTGACAACCTGGACGGTTTAACATTTTTAGAATCAATATTCGCATCGCGTCATCCTGAACTTGTTTCAGGATTTATCAAAATATTAATTAGCCAACGCATTCACGGATACATAATCCGTCACGAGTTGTTTCTCTTCTTCCGTAAGCTTAGCTTTTGGTGCCATTCTGCCAATCCATTTAGTCCACTGTTCCATATTGCCCCTGTCCGGACTATGTAATTTATGGCATTTGCCGCATTTAGCTTCATATACTACCTTTCCCGCGAGGTATTGTGCATTGCTTACAGTGGCACTTTCCGTTTTGACGCTTACTTCCGTTTTTGCTACAGTGCTTGCCGTTTTTTTAGAGCAGGCAAATACGATTAAAGAAAGCAGGCTGATGGTCATCAATTTTTTCATCTTATTATTTTTTATTGTTTTTAATGTTGTATTCCGATTATTCAGAAGGAATTCGTAAATGTTTTTTCTGTTTAGTGTGCGAATACGCATGCAAATTTTATTGATTTTTATTTACTTATTTTATATCCGTCTGTTAATGTTTTTAAAAATACAATAATATCATCAATTTCCTGCTGTGTTAATCCTAAATTTCCCATATCCTGAGTGTTGATATTTTCTGCAACTTCCGGATGTGAAAATTCCGGATTTATATCTCTTTCGTTGTAAAATTTCAAGACTTCTTCCAGTGTATTAAAAATTCCTGAATGCATGTAAGGTGCTGTTTTCTCTATGTTTCGCAACGTTGGCGTCTTAAATCTTCCAACTTCTAACGGATTGTTCATTTCAAACTTTGATAGTCCGCTGTCAACCGGAGTGCCTGCTAAATCAGGATGCTTAGGCAGGCCGATGTTATCGTACGAATAGTCTGTAAATAAAATTTTATCTGTCGTTGCGTAATAAGTTGGCGATGACATATGGCACAAACTGCACTTTGCTTTTGTGGTGTCATTAAACAATTGCATTCCGCGCATTTCCTGTGCCGTTAACGTTGCTTTGCCTTTCAGGTAAAAATCAAATTTGCTGGTAAACTGATTGACCTGATGAGATTGTTCAAAGGCTTGTATGCAACTGACAGCATAAAAAACAATTGTCTGACTATCTGCCAATGCTGCACGGCCAAACAATTTTTCCAGTTTGGAATAATACGGTGCATGTTTGATTTTAGTAGAAGCAATTCCAAAATTCGGAATATTCATTTCATGCGGATTCATCAGCGGAAACAAAGCCTGCTGGTTTAAAAATTCCGCTTTGCCGTCCCAGAAAAACCCACCTACCGTTTCCCAGATTCCACGCACCAGTTCCGCTCTTCTGTTGGGTGCAAATCCCATATATGCAATAGCGTTGGCATTTCTGTTTCCTCTCTGGCCGGCAGAGCCTTCAGAAAAAGAAGTGTGTCGCGGATCGGAAAAGCCAGTCATCGGTGAATGACAAGAAGCACAACTTACACCGGCCGGCTCAGACAGATTTTTGTCAAAGAAGATTAGTTTACCTATGAGTGCCGAATCCGAAAGACCTTCATTGTTATTGATAAATTCTTCTTCTGATGCATAATAGAAAGGTTGGTTTTCATTATTGTTGTCTCTTTTGCAGCTAACAAGAAACAGAGAAAATAAAAGAATATATGGAAGCGTATGTTTCATATTAGGTTCGGATGTTTAAATATAAACATAAAATTGCTAATTCTTAGTATGCCATTTGAAAGCAATGGTTCCGAAGACACCAATGCCATCGCTTGGAATAATGCCCGGACCCGGATAGCTTTCTGCTCGTGGCGTGAAATATTTATTATTGGAAAGATTGTTCACCGAGCAGCTGAATTTAAACCATTTGTACGTGTATGAAGTAGTGACATCCATCACATAGTAGGCAGGAATAGAGCCTATAACAGCCGTTGAAGCATACGTAGCATTGGTGGCATCTGTGAATTGTTTCGAAATGTATGAAATCTGCCAGCTGATAGCAAATGTTTTATATTTGAAACCGGCACCGCCTCTGAATACAAATTGCGGCGCAAATTCTACTTTTTTATTTTCAATTTGCTTGTTCTGAGATTTTAAATAAACGGCATTGGTATAGGTGAAATTGGAAAATAAAGAAACACCGAAATCGCTGTTTTCCTGTATGCATTTCAGGATATCAACTTCTACAAAAGATTCAACACCCAGACTTCTGGAATTGGATAAGTTTGTTTTAAAGCGGTAAATATTAAATGCTGAATCCACTTGCTGAATGGAACCGATTTTTTTATTGTAATACAAAGAAAAAAAGTTGACATCGTAATTGAATTTTTCTCCGTTTTTTCCACGAATACCTATGTCGCCATTAAATCCTTTTTCGTCCTGTAGGTTTTGATCCACGCGTACATTCGGATTGGTGATTCTTAAATCGGTGAAATTTATTCCACGGTAGTTTTGAGAGATATTAGCATAGATTTCTGCCAGAGAATGTGCTTTGTAGGTGATGCCGATGCCAAATAACGGGAAAATACGATTGCGTTTTCTGGCATCATTGTAACGGAAAGTATCCGTTTTATAATAACCATCCACATCCGTAAACAAAAACTCTGCACGCATGCCTGGTGTGATGCTGAGTTTAGAGGTAATCTTAAAAATATTTTCTGCAGAGAATGCTAGATTGTGACTGTTAAACTGATAATCTGAACTTTCCAGATCGTCCGGATTTAAATAGCTGAAATTTGCATCGTCTTCATTATTTCCAAGTCCTTGTTGTTTATTGGTGAAGCCTTTAAAATAGCGCAATCCGACACTAAGAGAAGATTTTTGTTTGCCCAGTTTGTATTGATACAATACGCGAGATTCCATTCCAAAATTTTTGTATTGATCTTTTATTAAATCCCGTTCTCTTAAATCGTCGTTTCTGTTAGCATAACTTAAAAAGCCCAGTGCATTTCTGGAGCCGATTAATCCGAATAAAACGGTGTTCCAGCGTATGTTTTCTTTTGGCTGGTATTCCAGTTTTAAAGAAGGAATATTCCAGTTAATACCAAACCAGTTTCGTTCTCTCGTTGACTGTTTCGGATTTTGATTAAATTGATTATCCGTTAAGCCACCGGGTTGCTGCATCACATAATTCTGATGGGTGAATTCTGCAGATAGTTTTAGTTTAGTAGTTATCTGGTAAGATATATTTGCAAATGCTGTATGTGCATTTAACCTGGAGTTTGGTCGCCAGCCTTTGGTAAATTTATACTGATAATAGGCAAAATAAGAAAGTTTTTTATACGTTCCTTCAATGGCATTGTAGGCACTTACGGTGGCGAAAGAACCGGCTGTGGTTTGTGAGGTTAGCTGAAATTTTTTGGCAACCGGTTGGTGTGTTTTAAAATTAATCAAACCGCCAAACTGTGTACCAAACTGCAAGGAAGCAGCGCCACGAACGATTTCGATTCTGTCCATTGCTTCCGTTGGTGGTGTAAAATAAGCATCCGGATATCCGATGGCATCTGCTGTAATATCATAGCCATTTTGCCGGATGTTGAACTCTGCAGAACGGTTCGGATTTAAACCACGGGCGCCAATGCCGAGCTGCATGCCAGCTGCATCGTTTTCCCATACATTCAAACCCGCGACTCTACTGAAAATCTGCCTGCCGTTATTAGTTGCAACATTTGCTTGGATATTCGTTAAATCAACAATCTCTGTTTTCTTGCCTTCAAAAATGACCGTTCCTTCCACACTTTTCAGCCTGATTTCTTTCATTTTTTCTGCCTGTATGGTTACTTCATCTATAGTACTCTGCATGGAATCACCACTATTAGCTAACGAATCCGTAGATTGACTAAACGCATTTAAAACTATAAGAATATTCAACACAAATAGTATAAATCTAACTGCGATTTTATTAACCACATAGACACATAGTATTTTGTAAAGTTTCTTCATTCAGTGCTAAAATTAAATTTTCAAGAGTTTCACAATAGAAATTCATCAAAGATGAATGCTATGTTTTTACTATATTCTTTCTTTTATTCATGATGTTCTATGTTTCTATGTGGTTTAGTATCAAAAGGCAGTATCCATTTTTTCGGTGCAAAGTTAACAGGTTGTTTGGCTAAATCAACAGTGTTGTCAATAAAAGGTTGACCTGGATGTCCGTTTAATGCTGCATAACTGTCTGCATAAACTTCTGCAGCTGTAAATCCTTTGTTTTTATTGTACTCTTTCGCTAAAAAATGAGCAAACTGCAATATCATATCCGGCTGTGTGCTCATTTGTTTTTCTTGTTGTGGCGTCAGGTAATCACGGTTACGTACTTCTTCTATTTTTCCGGTTTTATCTTTAACCACAAAAGTCGTATAGGCATTTTTTTCCATCAACATCACGCGCCACGAAAAACGATAACCTTGTTCTGTCCAGAATAATTTATCCGGATAGAGCAAGTATCTAAACGGCAGAACGATTTGTATTATAAAATGAAGAAGAAAAATCAATACAAAAAAAGAAGCAAATTTTGGTTGATAGTTAGATGTTGTTTGAGTATCGTCTTTATAAAATATTGATAGAAATTTTTGATGAAATGCTGCAGAAAAGAAAATCCAGGTAGCCACTATCATAACATATGGGAATACACCAATCTGAAATAAATAACCGGTTAGTAAGTGAAAAACCACAACAGCGGTGTAGGCAAATGGTCTAGTTTTTTTGTTGATTAGAAAGAAGAAAATACTGATATCGAACAACATTCCAAACCAGGAAAACAAGTAAGGTGTAATTTCATAATTGAATAATTGTCCGATTACCGGATAAAAATCTCTGCTTTTCAGCCATATTTTTAAGGGTTGTGCATGCAGCAGCCAATCGGTATTTATTTTGGCAATGCCTGCAAAAAAATAGACCAGCCCAATTTGTAATTGAATAATACCAATGCACCAAAACGGAATTAAAGTTGCTTTTTTTGTGATGCCAAATTTTACATCTAATGCTGCATATTTATTGGCTGGCAAGAAGCACAACATCAAACTGATGATACTGACAAAGTAATAATGGTTGAGGTAGTTAGTTTTGTCTAATAACTCAACATAGGTAAACAAAAGGAAAAATAAAATGATTGCGACTCTATAAAACAAACCCAGCAAAATGCCGATTGCAGCAATAATCATAAACGCAAAAACAAGGTACATGCCATTTCCGCTAAGTGGTTTTATACATTCAAAACCTTCATAAGCAAAGAAAAATTTGGGTTGTATGTATAATGTATCTATCCAGCCTTTAACCCAAAACCGAACCGTGCTGAACAGTAACATGGCACCAAATAAAATTCTAAACGATGCTAAAGGTGCAATAGAAACTGAACGAAAGAGAAATGTTTTGATTTTCTGCATGGAAAGATTATAAACCACAAAAGAAACAAAAGATCTGATTTAGATGCATACATTTTGTAGAATGTACGCTAAGATAAAATCTCAAGTCTTACTAATCACCATCACTATCTGTATACGTAATAGAAACACCTAATGCTGATGGCACATCTACCTTTATCAGCACCAGCAATTTTTTTGCTTCTAAAAACAACGCATCTGCTTTGGCTTTGTTTGAAACCACCGTTGTTGAATAATCCGGTGCACAATCGTTTACTTTCGTAATGCAAATATCTATTTGCGAAAGAATATCATCTGCCAGATTACCGCCAAAAGTGCTGGTTACATTCAACGTTCGGATATAATCAATTAAGCCTTTTCCGTCTGTGGTTCCTTTTCCGTTCAATACATCTTTCATGTTGTTTAAAGTAAGCAGCATGTAGTTGGTGCTGTTGTTGGAATGATATGCTTGCACAGCCGAAGGTAGCACATTTACAGTTGCCACATTTCCAAGATAACCGGCAGGAATTCCTACCTGCATTCTTTTAAAGTCATCGGTGCGTTGCGCAATGGAGTTGACCATCACGCTAAATGAACCGGATGCATCGGTGCCTAAACTGTTGATGAAAATATCTCTGTAGGCTGCCCAAGCAGCAATGATGGACGATTGCACTTCCGCTACATTGCTTATTAATGCACTCATGTAAGTTTTATAAGAAGTTGCATTTAAGTTAGTCGTAAATCTATCCAGAATTTGCTGCTGTGTAAGTGTTCTGCTAAAAAGTAAGTATTCAATAGCTGCAAGTCCTTTATCAGATTTAACTTTGTTTTTTATGGCTGCAGCGCTGTTATCGTTTCTATTTATATAGGCTTCGATACTGTCGGTTCTGCAAGGAAAATAATTCGTGTTTTCAAGTGCCATAACGGCATCAGCCGGCGCTGTTTTATCATATATTTCACAATTCTGCCATGCCGCATAGGTAGTTAAGAAAGCGGTTTGCAATGCAGAAAGCGTAGATAAATCTGCAGATGCGTTGAAATTCCTTAATGCTGTTTGCAATGCACTAATACTGTTTCCATAAGTTGTATACGCAGGTAAAATCAGGTTGTCAGCGTAGTTGGTAAACATTTCTTTCTTGCCAAAATTATCGGTGTCTTCTGTTTTTCCGCAGGAAAAAAGGAAAGTACTTATGGCGGTAATAAAGAGTATGTTACTGAATTTTTTCATAAAACTGATTTATTTGAAGAGGTGCAAAGATAATCTGAATCTGTCAATAAATTATAAGGTTGCTTTTACTGCATCCAAACCGTAAACACTACTGATTTTATCTATCATGGTATTGATTTCAGTTGCAGTTAAATGATAGGTCGATAAATTACCGTTTCTGTAGAAATTCGCTTCAAGAGTATTGAAATCCGTTTGGCTGATTTTTCGTTCAGAGTTGTATTTTAAAGACAATAAAAATCCAAGACCTTCAGAAAGCGTGTGACATTTAACCGCATAGTTGCCAATAGCCGCTTTCGACTGATTCATATAACTGATAAAGGCACAGGCATTGATGAGTTCCAGATTTTTTCTTATTTCAACAGCTGCTGCATCTCTGGTGGTATAATCTTTTCTGTTGATGGCATCTCTGCCCTTTATAAAAGCTTTTAAGGTATTTTCTATGGTTCCGACAGGCATTCCTTTAGACGCATAAGTTGCATAGAATTTTAGGGCCTTTGCCGTATTTAAAGAATCATAGTTGGTAACGGAAAGCATGGTTGGTGCACCAAAATAGCCAAATCCTTCGTCCCAGTAATGCTGCATCGCTGTGCCTTCGCCAGGCACTACTGTAATGTTATCCGCTGGATCTAATTTATCTTTTGTGGTGTATTCTTCTGCTATTCTGTAATAGAAAATTGCACCCATTAAACCTTTCTGTATAATTTGTGCATATTCGACACCATTGCTATCTACCAGATATTTTTTAGTAGCATCAAATATTGAAGTAGCCACACCGGCTGTGCCGTTTCCGGTTACAGACACGTTATATGCCGTACTGTTATCTTCTGCTGCCTGAAGCATAGACTCAAAGAACGGAATATCGGTAGCAAATGTTTTGTCGCGCAATTGTTTTCCTGAAGAATTTAAGGCTGCATCCGTAAATTCATTTCCTGTATTGGAATACATGTTAATTAGTCGAGTGTAAGAAAGTGTTTGTGATTTTCCTTTACTTAATTCTGCGGCAATCTCACTTAACATGTTTATGCGCACTGTTTGACCACTGAAACTTACATTTTCAAAGTTGTAAGAAGCCGGCAATGCAATAGTTGTATCTTCTTTTTCGCAAGCACCAAGAAATACAGCTAAACCGCAAAAAGCAATTAATAATTTTTTCATTCTATCCTTATTTAGACTAATTTAAAATAATAAGACAAAAATACTATATGGAACTAGTCTAAACAATCATGAAAATTGTGATTTTGATACCTAAAATTAGGTACTTTAAGCAGATGCTGCCATTTCCTCTTTGGTTACAAGGCCGTTTTGGATGGCGTATACAATCATTTCTGAAGAAGAATTAATTTTTAACTTCTTCATAATGTTTTTTTTGTGTGTATATACAGTGTGTGTACTTAGGAAAAGATGTCCGGCTATAGTTTTAGCAGTCCAGCCTTTTGCCGTCAGTTTGATGATTTCTGTTTCTCGCAGTGATAAATTGAAGGCCTTGCAATTGTCTTCATCTGTGTGCATATGTTTCTCAATAATGATATCAATCACTTTGTGACACAAAAATTTCTCACTTTTTGCAGTGGCATAAATGGCTCCTACAATTTCCTCTTTATCGCATTCTTTAGTTAAAAAACTTACAGCGCCTAATTCTATCACTTTATAGATGGTAGTTTTTGAGGAATCAGCAGAAATAATTAAGAAATTGGTTTTAGGCGAAATTCTTTTTACAGCCTGAATATCTTCCGGCAAAAAATTATGCTCACTGTAATAATCAAAAATAACGACATCCGGATGATGTGTGCTTATTAAATCAAGCAATTCTTTTGTGTTGGCAGCTTCACCAATGACGTTAAAATCCTTTACTGTAGACAACAGGCTTTTTAATCCGATACGGACTAAATATTGTGCATCTGCAATAAGGATATTAATCATAAGACATCAAAAATAGGCAATAAAGATTAAAATCTGCACGAGTTTTAAGTTGATTAAAATAAAATAAAATAATAAAAATGGTATTTTAGCCATTCAATATCAGTTATGCAGACTAACTTATCGTTTCACAGAACAATGGCAGGATCGCTGAAAAGCAATATAGATGTGGCTATTTGGGATAAAGTCATCAGTCAGTACGAAAATGGAAATTATAAAGATGCCATTCGCGACTGTATCAATTATATAGATCCTGCAATTGAAAAAAAATTCGCCAATGCCGACAAAACAGAATATTATGTTCCGCACGGTTCGGTAATTGTGCATTTGAAAATTACAGATACTGAATTTATAGTTGAAGCACCTTTCTTAACTATTGACGGAGCAAAACAAGTTCCCATCTTAAGACAGGTTGCGCAATTGAATTTCACACCGTTATCGGTTTCCAGAATTGAACTGCAAGGCGATCAATTGTATTTTAAGTTTCGTTGTCCTTTGAATGTTGCCGAGCCTTACAAAATTTATGATGTGCTGCGCGAAATCTGTATTAATGCAGATAATTATGACGATGAATTTATTTCAAAATTTGGCGCAAAACGCATACAGGAACCGAAAATTTATGCTTACACATCGGAACAAAAAGCAGCAGCCTGGACAACCATACAACAGTACATTAAAGAAGCTTTTGAAGCATACGAACAACTGGAAAATAAGCGATTGACCAGTTATCTCTGGGATGTGTTGGTGATTACCTTACTGAAAATAGATTATTTCTGTGCACCGCAGGGAACCTTAAGAAATGAAATTGAAAAAACAATCGTTTATCTGAACAGCAAAGACGATTATTATCAGCGACTGAGTGGCGGAAAAGAATATCTTAAAAAACTGCAAAACTATGAGCAGTCAAAACTTGAGAATGATTTGTACAAGATAGACGTTTTTGTTCCGTATAAATTCAGAACCAACCTTGAAAGCATTCGCAATATTTTGAAATATGCACATGAGACTGCCGAGAAAGAATTAAAGGCAATGGACTATATCGGCGCAACCTGCACCTTAGAATATGGAATCCTGAACTTATTTTACAGCAATAATGTGGAAGATTCAATTGCTGAAGTCTTAACCAAAGCTATGGAAGAAGCCTCAGCAAAATCGATGCAACAAGCTTCAGGTATTTTATTTGATGCGGTAAAGAAAATTTCTACAACAGACACATTTTTAAATACAGCATCACCATCCAGTACACAACAAACATCTAACCAGCAAGAAAAGAAAGGTTTTTTCAGCAAACTATTCGGCAACTAGTCGCATTCTATAATTCAGCAACTCAGCAATTCAACAATTAATTTCATGAATCACGAAGAATTAAAACAAGCGGTATATAAAATAAACACGGCAAGCGGCAGCGGCAGTGGTTTTTATTTAAAAGCACAAAATATTTTTGTTACCAATTACCATGTGATAGAAGGCAATAAGAGTGTAGCAATTGAGAACCAGCAACAGAATCGATATCCTGCAAAAGTAGTATATGTAAATACGGAAGCAGATATTGCGTTTTTGCGTAGCCTGCAACATACACCAGCAGCAGATATTCCGTTTGATACTGTTCAGGAAGTACATAGCAGAGATAAGGTTTTTGTGTTGGGTTATCCATTTGGTATGCCTTATACCATTACAGAAGGAATTGTATCAAATGAAAGGCAGTTGCTGGACGGACAGCATTTCATACAAACGGATGCTGCTGTTAATCCGGGCAACAGCGGAGGACCTGTTGTGAATGCAGAAGGCTTACTGGTGGGCGTCACCACTGCAAAATTTACCGAAGCAGATAATGTTGGGTTTGCCATTCCTGCAAAGATAGTGCAGGAAGAGCTGGCTACTTTTGCACAAAATACTACCGATGCGTATTCAATGAAATGCCATTCGTGCAAATCACTGATTTATGAAAAGACGGATTACTGTCCGAACTGCGGTGCCAATATTGACGAGAAAATTTTTGACGATAAAGAAATCAGCAAGTTTTCTCTCTTTGTGGAAACGGCTATCCGCAATATGGGCATCGATCCGGTGCTGGCTCGCAGTGGCAATGAATTCTGGGAATTTCATTCCGGAAGTGCCTTGATTCGGATTTTTGTGTACGATAAAAACTACCTTTATGCAACATCACCAATTAATAATCTGCCAACGGGAAATTTAGAAACACTGCTGAAATATATTCTGAGCAATCCGGTGTCGCCTTATCAGCTGGCGGTTTACAACAATCAGATTTATTTATCCTACAGAGTAAGAATGAGTGATGTTTTTTCGGCACTTGCCGGCGACATACAACAAAACCTGAGCAACCTGATTGTGAAGGCTAATGAAATGGATGATTATTTTGTACATGAATTTGGTTGCGAGAAAACAAATTATTCAAAACTGCATGTTTAACGATTGTTTTCGTTGCATTGAAAATAGCAGATAAGCAGGAAAGATTATTGCCTGACGCAAACTGATTTTCTTTGTAAAAATTATTCTTTCCTCAAAATAATACCTAACCCAAAACTCGATTGGCGGTCGGCATTTAAAACAATAGCCGTATCGTTTTGTGTAAATTTAAAAGCTTTGTTATAATTACTCACACCACTGCAAGAAGGTTGTAAATGCTGGTAAAGAGAGTCGCATAATTTTCCGGTAAAATAAATGCTGTCGTTTGCTAATGAATAGTTGCCTTTTATGTAAGTTTCTTCGTAGCCTTTATTAGGACAAGGATCTCCTGGAAGTATAACGATAGCATCTATCCAAAAAATAATTTTTGCCGTAAAGCTATCTTTCTTAAAAGAAAATGATTGTAACGTAGCTTCAAAATACGCAGTACCATCAGGTACGTGTTCCGTAAATGTTCCAGATAAATAATCGTCAGTTGGTTTGTTGGTAGTTTTTTTACACGCCAATAAAAATCCAAACAACAGTAGTATAAATATGACAACTATTTTCTTCATTTGGTTTGAATAAAAAAAGACCAATCTTTAAATTGGTCTTTTTGTCTATTTTTAAAGAGTATTTATTTTACGGTAATTCTTCCGGTACTCATCACGCTTTCATCTACTTTCAACTGATAAAAATAAATGCCGGCATTTTTAAATATCTCTCTGTATATTTTTAAATCGTACTCTTTTACCTGATTAATTTTATACACTTCGCTTCCAACGATATTGTAAAAAATAACAGAAACTTTGCTTCTTTCCAAATCAACTTCCTCACTGATTTTGATATTGGCATCCGTAATCATCGGATTTGGATAAAATTTAATTAAATCCTTTTCGCCAAATTTTGCATCTGCGTTTGAAATTTCAAACATAGAAGCAGCACTTGAAGATTTCGGAATAAAAATTATCGAAGCAAACAATAAAAACAATAATGTAAACGTTCTACACATAGGCTTTTGCGAATTTTTTCGGTTGTTAACAAAATTTGTGATCATAAATATATGCATTTTTCGTACAAAAGTCAATATCTATGCCATTTTTTTTTTAAATTAATAAATAAGATGTGCCGATAAAGCAGTCAGTGAACTGATTTTGTAATCTATTAACGAAGAATTTTTATAACTAGTTGATATGCAGAATGTTGTCATTGAAACAGATTTGCCAAATTTCATGTCAGAAAGTTTATCGCCAATCATAATAGATTTAGTGAAATCAATTTCCGGAAAGTCGTTTTTTGCCAGCAAAGCCATTCCGTTTTTCGGTTTTCTCAACGTATTTTCTTCAGATTCTAATTCTGGTGCAAAATATACGGCATCAATTCTGCCACCGTTGAGTTCTACCATATTCATCATATTCTGATGAATTTCGTTGAGTGTTTCTTCTGTCAGCAAGCCTTTAGCAATACATTGCTGGTTGGTAACAACAATGATTCTATGGAATAATTTAGCCAATTTCGGCAAGGTATCCAGAACACCATCTAAAAACTCAAACTGGTCCCAGTCGAGCACATAACTGCCATCAATATTTTTGTTGATGACACCATCGCGGTCGAGAAAAAGTGTCCAGGAATTGTCTATTTGCAACATATTTTTGTTTCACAAAGTTACGCAGAGATTTTCACAAAGGACAAAGAAGCGCTGCTAATCTCTGTGCTACTTTGAGCTCTCTGTGATAGTTGATTATTTAAAATCAATTTGAGCTTGTTTATAATCTTCAGGAATGCCGATGTCAATGAAATAATTATCAAAAACAGTGCCCTGGATTTGTAAAACATGCAGATGCTTTTCTAAAATATCTTTCTCAAAAGAGAATTTTTTTGTGGTTTCAATTTTATCAAACAAGCTTTTTTTGAAATAATAAACACCACCATTTATTAAACCATGTTCGCAGTATTTTTTTTCATTAAAAGAAACAATTCTGTTCTCATTATTTAACTCAACGGTTCCGTATCGGTCGAAATTAAACATCGGTTTCAGTGCAATGGAAATATCTGCGACAGTTTTTTTTAGTTTGGATAATTCGATATCAAAAAAAGTATCGCCGTTGAGCACAAAGGCATCGTCTTCTACAAAATTAAAAGCATGCTTGATGCCGCCACCGGTGCCGAGTGGTTCATTTTCGATGGCATATTGAATAGAAATTCCATGATAACTATCTTGAAAATAATCCTGAATGACTTCTTTTAAATGCCCAACGGAAAGCACCACCTGCTTTATTTTCTGATGTTGTAATTCCTTAAAAATATAATGTAAAAAAGGTTTGCCGTTAATCGGTGCCATTGGCTTAGGCACATCTTTGACGACAGTACTTAAGCGTGTGCCGAAACCGCCTGCTAAAATTATGACTGGTGTATCTTGTTTCATTTTTTATAGTTCACGCAAAGACGCGAAGTTTTATAAGTCGAAAAACTTTTCTTCTACTAGTTGGCAGATAATATGACCAACGGTGATATGGCATTCCTGAATACGTGGTGTATCGGTAGATGGAATATTGATTAAATAATCGCAATATTGCTTCATTTTCCCACCTGTTTCGCCAGTAAATCCTACAATAATCAAGCCTCGCTCTTTTGCCACTTTAAACGCTTCTACAATATTTCCTGAATTTCCGGACGTGGACAAACCTACTAAAATATCGCCTTTTCTGCCTTTTGCTTTTACAATGCGTGCGTATACTTCGTTGTAGCTGTAATCGTTGGCAACTGCTGTTAAATAAGACGTGTTTACGTGCAATGCTTCTGCATCTAAAGGTTCTCTGTCGGTGTAAAATCTGCCGGAAAATTCTGCTGCTAAATGTTGTGCATCTGCTGCGGAACCACCATTTCCGCAAAACAATAATTTTCCATCGTTTTTAAAACAGGCCACGATGGCATCTGTAACGGCTTGTATTGTATTTAATAACGTTTCATTTTCCAGTACTTGCTGTTTCACCGAAATAGAAGCGTTTAATATTTCCTTAATTTCTGCTTGCATGGTGTAAAGATAAGAAATAGTGATTAGTGATTGGTGAATAGTGATTAGTTTTTTATCTTGTCTGATATGGGAACAATTGAAATTAATACATCCTCAAAAATAATTACGATTGTGTCGAATATTATTTGCTATGGAAATGCGGCTGATTTTGAAATTAGTAAACAACTTGCAGAAGAAATTGAAACGATGTGGAATGAACCGAATGCTATTATTGAATTCAACAATACTTCATTTTTTGTCCGATTTGAAATTACAGCTCAATATAACAGTTGGCTGCAGCCACAAACGGTAACAGAAAATGTGAATCCCAAAAACAATTATTTCAGGATTGAAGAATACAGCAAAAAAGATATTTCTTACGTAGATGGAATTGGAAGCAATACCGGTTATTTTAAGCTGGCAAATTTATACAAAGGCTCCACCACAGCGGCACACGAATATGGTCACTCGTTAGGCTTACTGCATCCAACGGAGTTAAATATAGTTGGCAAAGGCAGACCAGGTATTATGTATCCAAGAGGTTCTTTGGTCGACCGGGAATTTCAAAATGATGTTACTGCATTGCCTGCCGGACCAGGCGGCACATTAAATCCGCAAAACAGAAAAGTGATGCAGGTTGATATTGATAATTTGCTATTAAACAAGTTGATTGAAAGAGGAATTTTTGTAGTTGGTAAATTCACGAATAGATATCATGAGGCGCATGTGAAAGAAAATAATGTTACTTAGTCTTTTTTACCACAAAAGATACAAAGGAAAAAAATGAAAAAATGCTTTTGTTTTTTTGTATTTAAATACAATCTAATTATAAAAATTCGTTTTGTAAGGATAACGTTTGTGATACATATCCTGCACCATTAATATCATTGTGTTTCTTAATTCTTCCAGGTTTTCTTTGTTGGTAGCAGAAATAAAAACGCAGTTGCAGTTCATCCACGAACGCATATTTTTTTCAAAATCTTCTGACAATTCTTTTTTGATTTCTTCCGGTAAAAAACGGTCGAAATGTTTCTCGCGGTATAAATCCATTTTATTAAACACCACCAAACGCGGCTGACGCGTAACACTTAAATCGGATAATGTTTCATTCACTACATTAATTTGGTCTCTGAAATTTTCGTGTGAAGCATCTACTACATGCACAATAATATCAGATTCTTTGGTTTCATCTAAAGTAGATTTAAAACTTTCCACCAAATTATGTGGCAATTTGCGAATAAAACCAACCGTATCACTTAATAAAAATGCGATGTTTTCTATAACTACTTTTCTAACAGTTGTATCTAAAGTAGCAAATAGTTTATTTTCTGCCAACACTTCACTCTTACTCATCAAATTCATAATGGTAGATTTGCCTACATTGGTATAACCAACCAAAGCCACACGAATCAGTTCGCCTCGTGTTTTTCTTCGAGTGGCCTCTTGTTTATCTAAAATTTGTAAATCATCTTTTAACTTGGCAATTTTATCGTTGATGACACGTCTGTCGGTTTCAATTTCCTTTTCACCGGGACCACGCATACCAATTCCACCACGTTGACGTTCCAAGTGTGTCCACAAACCTTTTAAGCGTGGCAACAAATACTGCATTTGTGCTAACTCTACTTGTGTGCGTGCCTGTGCCGTTTGTGCACGCATGGCAAAAATATCTAAGATTAAACTGGTTCTGTCTAAGATTTTGCACTTCATTTCTTCTTCTAAATTGCGCTGTTGTGCCGGTGAAATTTCGTCATCAATAATAATGGTGTTTACATCAGCATATTCTTTGTATGCTTTTATTTCTTCCATTTTTCCTTTGCCAACAAAATAACGTACATCAGGATGTTTTAATTTTTGTGTGAATTTTTTTACAGTAACAGCACCAGCCGTTTCTGCCAGAAATGCGAGTTCATCCAGGTATTCATCTACTTGTTCAGGCGTTTGGTTATCGCGAATGATACCAACCAAAATGGCGCGTTCTTCTATCAGTGGATTGACTTCGTGCATTAATAATTATTGAACTGCAAAGGTATGAAAATAAAAATGGTCAATCTGTATATGATTGACCATTTAAACGTCTAAATCTTAAGATTTTTAGATACTTTTCTCATTAATTAATAATATAAAATTATGGATGGCATTTGAATATTACTGATTTTGTTGTTGTGCTGCCGTCATGATCTAATTCAACAGTTATATCTGCAATCATGTCTGAACTTTCAGTTAAATTATTTACCCAGTATTTGTTGATTGTTAAAGAGGTTCCGTGTTCATGGTCAGAATTGTTTTTTACTTGTCCTCCACTAATCTTTTTTATAACTAATGAATAACCATGAATTTCCTTATTAGAAGTAACTTTTGCTATAACTTTTATCGTATCACCTAAAGCAAATTGTTGATTTGGTGTTGGAGATAAAATATCTATCGTTACGTCTTGTATGGTATTGGTTGTTACTTTTTTACAAGAAAAAGCAGTAAACGATAATAATATTAAGGCTGTTTTTAGAAAATTTTTCATTTTTATTTAAATTTAGATTAAATAATATTGTTTATTTTTCATCAGTCAAAGCTTTTAAGAAAGCAACTAAATCTTGTTTGTCTTGTGTGCTAAGATTTAATTGTCTCAGAATAGAGCTTTTATTTCGATGCGATTTGCCACCGCTGTTATAATGTTCTATCACTTCTTCTAATGTTGCAAAAGATCCATCGTGCATGTATGGTGCTGTTTTTTCTATATTGCGTAATGAAGGTACTTTGAACAAACCTACATCATCCTGGTTGAGCGTTATTCTTGCGCGACCAGAATCTGCATAATATTCATAAATACCATTATTCTGAAAACTGTTGTCTGTAAATAAAAAAGTACCATTTTACGAACCATTTATTGCATCAAATTATCATTTATATTTTGGAAAAATTAGAACTCAGAAAATCTGCTGTCAGTTAAGAATTTATTATCCGTTAATGTTTTTAGGAAAGCAATGATTTTTGTTTTTTCATCAGCAGTTAATGCAATGCCGAGTTGGCTGTTTCTTTGCAGAATAGTATCTAAAGTTGTTGTTGTTTTAACAACGCCACTGCTGTAATGATTCAACACTTGCTCTAATGTGTTGAACCTGCCATCGTGCATATATGGTGATGATTTTTCGATATTACGTAAGCTTGGTGTTTTAAATTTAAAACTATCTGTTTCTACCAAAGTTATGTGAAATCTGCCTAAGTCAAACCGTGTAGATAAGCCATTATTTCTAAAATCAAAATCTGAGAATAAAATGCCTGAATGGCACGAAGCACATTTCTGTTCAAATAATTGCATGCCTTCAGTTTCTGCAGTCGTTAAGGTAGTTTTTCCTGCTAAATATTCATCGTATTTAGAATCGTTAGAAACCATAGAAACTAAAAATGCTGATAATGCTTGAGATAGATTTATTGAAGTGATATTGTTGGTGTTAAATGCTTTTTTAAATAATGTTGGATAGTCTTTGTCTCTCTTTAACATATTTACCACCGAATCAATTTTGTTATTCATTTCAACCGGATTTTCAATTGGACTAACATGAAATAAATCTAAATTAAAAACGCCGCCATCCCAAAAGAAAGAAGATTGCCAGGCTAAATTAAATAAAGCTGGAGAGTTGCGAGTGCCTAATCTGTCTTCTACACCATGACTTACATTGTGATCTGCATGTGCAAATGCAGCAAACTGTTGGTGACAGCTGCCACATGATATATTTCCATCACTGGAAAGCCTTCCATCGTAAAATAGTTTTTTACCGAGCTCTTGCTTTTCTTTTGAGTAAGCATTTAAGTTGATATTGTATTTCATTGCCGGAAAATTGCCAGGAATTTCAAGAGTATCATTTTCTGAAATATCATTAGCGCCTTCTTTTGTACAGGCAACAATAGTTGTAAATAAAAAACTAATGATCAATAAATAGTTTATTTTCATGGTTGCGCAAAATTTGGATTAGAAATAAAATCGTAATCAGTTAACGTATGTAAGAAAGCGATGATTGCTTGTTTTTCCGTATTCGTTAATGGAATTCCATTATTTGGAATTAAAAATGGATCTGTTGTAGTGGTGATTTTAACACCATTACTATAATGATTTAAAACATCTTCGATACTTGCAAAACGACCATCGTGCATATAAGGTGCTGTTAGCATCACATTGCGTAGTGTTGGTGTTTTATATTTTCCGATGTCTGCTATATTATTGGTAATTCTGAATCTTCCTAAAAATAGATTTGAAAATGAAGTGTTCGAAAAGTCATCGTCAATTCCGTTGTTATGATATTGATCATCTGTAAATAAATCAGTGCTGTGACAGTGCTGACATTTTGTTTTTACTAATGATAGTCCTTGTAATTCTTGCGCAGTTAAAGATGTATTGTTTTCTCTACGAACATACTTATCATATTTTGCATTTGAAGAAATAAGCGTGCGTTGAAATTGCGCCAAAGCACGTGCTACATAATTTGATTTTATAGTGTCATTAAATACTTTTCTAAATAAAGAAACATATTCAGGTACTTGTTTTAATTCATCTTCGAGTTCATAAAGATTTTGCGCCATTTCATCAGGATTGGTAATAGGTGCAAATGCTTGAGATTCTAAGTTGGTAGAACCACCGTCCCAAAATAATCCGTTGTTATGCCAAGCAACGTTTATTAACGATGGCGAATGTCGATGCAATGTAATGCCTGAAACACCAACGTTTGTTAATGCTATGCCATCGCTGAAAGCCTTGTTTTGTTGATGACAAGAAGCGCAGTTTACTTGATTATTTCCAGAAAGCCGAACATCATAAAATAATTTTCTACCTAATTCAATACCATCTTTGCTTAAAGGATTATCTGCATAATAAGTATTGATTGAAGGAAAATTAACAGGAACAGCCAATTTGTATGGCTGTTCCTGAGTAATAGTTTCTTTCTTACATCCATATAAAAATGTAATAAGTATAATTGGTATGTAAGATTTGAGTTGCATTTTTATTAATTGCTTGCGCTCATTAATGAGATGGCTGCAACAGAATTAGTAGCTAAAGTGCTCATTTGTGTTGGCGTATCACCACCAATTACATTGTCTGTTAATACATCTAAACCAGTTAATAAACTAGCTACATTGAAATCTAATTTAATGTTAGCGGTTTTGTCACCATCAACACGTAATGTTTTTGCGAAGTCGATAGTTTTGGTTTTGTAGTTTGCGTTTAAACCAGTTTCTGCAACAAAAGTTTTTGAGGTTGCACCAGAAGTAACATTTCCGTGTAATGCTAAGAAAATATAGCTGGTACGCCACATCCAAGCAATATTAGTCATGCCATTCATTTGCGATAACTCACCAATTTGCAAACTTAAATTGTCGTTGTATTTTTGTTCAACACCTATAGAAAGTTTAATGCCTTTGTAATCACCGGCAGGAATGCTACTTAAAGCAATATCTTCTCTTTTTTTCGCTGGATAAGTATAACCTTCATCGATACCAACAGCATTTGTTTCTTCTACTAAGAAATAAGAATTTGGAATAGGTAATTCAGTGCCGTCACTTTTGATTAAGACAACATTACTTACCCAATAACGTAATTTATCGAAGTTGTAAGTTTTACCACTGATAGTAAAGTCTTGATTTAATTTAAAATCAGCAGCATCCACTTTAGAGTCGATAGTTAAGTTGATTTTTCCATCATAAACATTAACGCTTTCTTTTTTGCAAGATGTAAATAACAAAGATGCAATTACTGCTACTTGAAATAAGATTGTTTTTTTCATTTTTTAAAAATTTAATTGATTTGTTTAATAATTGATTTTAATTGTTGTGAACATGGTCAATTGTGAACATGTTTTTGTAATTGTTTGCTACGAACGCAGATAGCGTACTCACCATAATTTCTGAATTGGCATTGATGTTAATATTGGTATCGCCATTAAAAACCTGAAGAATATCAACGTTCATGTGTACATTTGGAATCGTGTTTTTATTCAACACATTAATGGTGCCACCAGAAGGAACTGTCAACTCAACATTTTTGATGTTATTAATAGTTGGAGTCAAATAACCACCAAATAATCCGATATGGTATTTGAATGATTTATCTATGTTGGTGGATTGCGGTGAAATGCCTTCTACTTTAACAAAAATATAGCCAGAATTCCATTGCCAATACATACCAGCAACCATACCGCCTGATGTGCTGAGTGAACCAGTTCTTTCTGTGATAGGCGAGCATGATTTTGCAGAATCTACACCGATGATAAATGCCACTTTTTTGTATTTACCAAAAGGAACATTTTTAATAATCACTGTTTGTGTTGAATCTTCAGCTTCGCTTATTAAAAAATAACATGAATCTTTTGGTACAATAAAAACACTATCATCTTCGCGTGTAAGTTTAAAATTGCTGACAAAATATTTAACTGTGCTAAACTTCATAGAGTCACCATTAGCATTCAAATACCAATCTGCATTGAGTGTTAGTTCTTCACTACCAATTTTATTGTCGAATTGAAATTCTATGGCTCCCAAATTATTTTCAGGTGTGATGTCATTAACATCTGTTTTTTGACAGGAATTTAATGCAAACACAAAAATGTTAACAAACAACAAAGTTCTGAGATACTTCATAGACTAGATTTTTTATTTAAGATTGAAGTTATTTTTTTCATTTTTAAAAAATTTAATCGAGTTGTTTTGATAATTTGTTTGTTAAAAGGACCATTCTAATCAAATAGATGAATAAGATCATGAACAATGAAATAAGTAGTCCAATGTTAGTTGGTAAAAAAAACAGCATAATACCTGTTGTTAAAAACAATGTGTATTTTAAGAACTGCTGACCGTTAATTTTTCTGCCGGTAAGTTTGTTGTAAGACAGCTCCATCAGGAAGAATGTCGAAATCAACATTATTACAACAGAAATAATAGTTACAATAGTGTCCATATTTGTTAATTATAACGGATGAATATGAAAGTTTACAGATTTACTTGCCGTATTTCCATTGTGATCTTCCGCATTTACAATTAATGTCGCATCCGTGTGTGCGTCTGCCGGAACAAAATATTTTTTGTTTATGACATATGGACTATCATGCGTGTGAGATGCCGGTTTGTTATAAAGCGTATCTGTAGTGCCTTCTTTTATAATAGTAAAACCTACTTCATGTAAATCGGCATCTTCTACTTTGAAGTTAATGCTCACCGAGTCAGCAGATTCGAATTCCTGATTCGTGGTTGGTGTAAAGATAGTGATAACCGGATTTTCGGAATCGTCTTCTTTTTTACATGCAATGGCTCCAAGAGCTAATAATGCGATGAATACTGTTTTCTTTATCATTTTATGTTGTTTTATTGTTTATTTTTTAGTTTCTGAAAGTTCATTGTCAGTAGCAACCACTTTTGCTTTCTTTTTAATGATATATGCAACTTTAAAAGAAAAGTTACTTTGCTGTTTAATGGAATTGAAAGCGGTATTTTGTACCAGCGGATGTTGTATCTGAACACCCAGATTAAAATTCTTTATGTTTAAATCAGCACCATATTGTATAAATAATGCATAGCTACCGGTGAATTTTTGTATAATTCGGTTATGTAGGTTTTTCTCCTGTATCTCAGCGCGCAATCCCATATTTGGCAATAACTGACACTTTTTAAAGGTATGCGTGTAAGCAGTACCTGCCTGAATGGAATACAGATGTCCATAACGTACTTTGTCTTTGTTTTCGGTATTTATTTTTACCAAACCTGCGCCAATAACATTCCATTTGCGGTAACTCATGCTATAAACAACGGAGAAAAGGAAATCCATACTCTTGGAACCTAAAGTGAAATTTTGCAATTGCACATCATCAGAAACCTGATTTTTGCCGGTTGGAAATTCCATGCCAAAACCGAGCAAAAGCGTATGTCCGACTTTTTTGTTGGTTCCAATAGGTGATCTGTTTACGACTTTAAAATTGGAAAGCAAACTCATATCTCCAATGCCAAATGTGTTGTCTTTGACACCGTTATATTGATTCGTCATCCAGATAAGTGGTAAGTTTACACGCAGTTCCACCCAGTTTTTAGGTGCATAAGCAACCATCAGGTTGTTGCTTACCATATGAGATTTTAATAATCCGTTTTCGTTGCTCAGGTATTTATATCCTTTGTAATTGCTGTTGATTCCAATGGACGACTGCGGTTGTAATGAGAGTAAATCACTGTTCATCACAGACGGAGAACATCCGCAAAAATCACATGCAAAGACGAACTGAGCATAACAACAGATAACCGTTATTATGAATTTATACATTGATATTGTTTTAGATTGAACCCTAAATCCCTAAAGGGACTTTTGTTTTTGCCTAATACCCATCAGGGTTAGGTTGTTTATCCTAAAACGGTTGGTGGTTTTACAGGTGCTGAAGAAACACCGTCTAATAAGTGAGCATTAAAATTTCTGCCATATCCGGCAAAAGTTACATTGGTAGTATTGCAAACTTCATGTAACTGATAAAATTGCTGAATGTAAATTTCTACTTCCTTTACTTTTAAATTTAAAACAGAAAAAGGATTTTGTGCCGTTTCTGTTTCTGCTTTTGCAATGGTTTTGTTTAAGTGACATTTTCCATTACAATGCTCCATTGGCTTGGCTTTATTTACGCAATATTTCTCTGTAATCGCCTTTTCATTCAGTTTATATAAAAACAAGAAAGTGGCTTCCTGCATAGTAGTAAGCAGGAAAAAAACAGAAAATAATATGGCACCAAGTGCTTTCATTAATAGTACAAATATACAGTTAATCAGAACATGAAAAGATGATTCAAATCATCTTTAACATTATCTTTCAGTCAACTCCGTATACGGACGAACGGTTGCTCCTAAATAGATTTGACGCGGTCTTCCGATTGGTTCTTTGTTTTCTTTCAATTCTTTCCATTGAGAAACCCAACCAGGTAATCTGCCTAAGGCAAACAGGGTAGTGAAACTGTCTGTTGGGAATCCTAATGCCTGATAAATCAAACCGGAATAAAAGTCAACGTTTGGATAAAGTTTTCTGGATACGAAATAGTCATCGTTCAAAGCAGCCTGCTCCAATTCTACAGCAATCGTTAATTTTTTATCGGTAACGCCTAAATCATCTAACACTTCATCGCATGCTTTTTTCAGAATTTTTGCTCTTGGATCAAAATTTTTGTATACTCTGTGTCCAAAACCCATCAATCTAAAACCGGAAGCTTTATCTTTTGCCATCGCCACAAATTTTGCTGTGTCGCCACCATCTTTTTCAATAGCTTCTAATTGTTCTAAAACTGCCTGGTTAGCACCACCGTGCAAAGGACCCCAAAGTGCGCTGATGCCGGCACTAACAGATGCATATACATTTGCGTTGGAAGAACCAACCATTCTAACTGTAGATGTAGAGCAGTTTTGCTCGTGATCTGCATGTAAGATGAGTAATTTATCCATAGCATCAATCAATACATTTGAAGCTGGTTTACCAAATGCCATTTGCAGGAAGTTGGCTACATAATCCAGATTTTTATCGTTTGGTACAAAATCCAATCCTTGAGAGTTGCGGATAACCATGGCTACTAAAACCGGAAATTTTGCTAAGATATTAATGTAATTTTCATCGCTTAATTTTGCACCGTCTTTGTAGACACCTGATAAAACAACCGTTACAGCAGCTAACTGCGCCATTGGATGCGTGCCTTTTGGTAATGCTTTCAAGATGGCAGCAACTTCTGCAGGTACATCAGAATTGTCTTTTAATTTTTGGTTGAAATCGGCTAATTGTGTTGAATTTGGCAATTCACCATACAACAATAAATATGCAACTTCTGTAAAGTTTGATTTTTCAGCTAAGTCGGCAATTTCATACCCACGATAACGAAGAATACCTAACTCACCATCCAAAAAGGTGATTTTGCTGGTGGTAGCACCGGTGTTTTTATAACCGAAATCAAGTGTTACAAAGCCTGTATCTTCTCTTAATTTATCGATATTGATAGCGTATTCATTCTCTGTACCTACTAAAACTGGACATTCTGTAGTTTTTCCTTCTAGTGTAATGGTGATTTTATTTTCTGACATATCTTAAATTTGAACGGTTTAAAAATACAAAAAGATTGGAGATAAAACGTTAACATATCATTATTGTAAAGGTTGTGCTTTCCATGTTTTTTAAAAGAATTTTTATAAAAATGCTTAGTTGCTCACCGGTAGGGTATCTATGATGATGTATTCTCTAATTGGCATATTTGCCGGAACCAAACCCGCTTTCAGCAGCATTTTCGACGCTTTGCCTTTCTGCAGAAAATTCATAAATGCCTCTGCCACAGGCTCCTGGTTTCCGCTAAGCAGGAAATTAAGCGGCTGCCAAAGTGGATAATGTTCTTTGGCAATAGCTTGTTGAGATATAGAATAGGTGGTGTCATTCCATTTTACATCCATTAATTTTATGGAATTCAGCGTTGAAACTACTTTTTTATTATCTAGGTCGCTTATTGAGGAATAAGGAATAAATCCGATGGCGTTGTTTTTTATCCTGACATAATCTATGACACTTTCTGCAGAACCAACGGACTTTGCTTTTTTAATTTCAGCAGAACTTAATTTTAGGAGTTGCATCAAATGCCTTGCAATTCCGGAAGAAGCGTTGTCGAATATAATTTCTGCCGATGCGTTTTGTAAATAAACCGGAACCTGGGAAAGGTCTACTACAGAATCAGGAAAGGCATTGTTGGCTATCAGGGCAATTCCACTGAAAGCAAAAACACGTTCCTTTATCTTGTGTTGATGTGCGATGCCGCTGTTATTGATTTCGCCGGCAGACATGCTTCTGGTTATAATTCCGCTGGTATAGCTGCCTCGTACAAAGGCATTGATAATACTGTCATTCGCCTGAAAATTAAAATCTATTTGAGCTTCCGGATATTCATTTTCAAAAATTTGTTTAAACTGAAGTAATAACGGATGCAGATTCTCGTCGGCAGCGATGACAGCTTTCCCTTTTTTCCAATCTGATTTATTGGATTCATCAACAGATGTATTGCAAGAAAATAACAATAGCACGGCAACTGCCATGCACGTAAATTTACTCTTCATTGTTTTTGTATAATTGAATTGCCCTGAATGCTCTGAATACTCCATATGCGGTAAGCAATGCTCCTAATGCGAGATTCCATTCTTTGCTTAACAACTGCATTTCCTTGTAGTTTATTAACAGGATTATACCCATAATGATATATCCGATAGCAATTGCAATTCTCAGTAAAAATCCCGGATTATTGAAAGCATTCATGGTGTAAAAATAATCAATCCTGAGTAGCTTTCAATATTTAAATACCATTCAGATGGCGCTATTTTTCAATAAGCTTCAAAGTTAAATGTAACCGGTAAGGTATAGTAAACATTTACAGGTACACCATTTTGCATGCCTGGTTTCCAGCGCGGCATTTTCTTTATTGCTATCAGCGCAGCTTCGGCACATCTGCCGCCCACATTATCTTTCAGTACCGTTGGATTTTGTACAAACCCATTTTTATCAATATAAAAGCGAATAAATACTTTGCCGCTCATGCCTCTTTCTATATCAGAATCATATGGACGAATATTTTTCTTTAAAAAAGCCATCAGGGCAGCCTGACCGCCTGTAAATTCGGGAAGCACCTCAGATATATTTAAGATAGTATTGGTTACCGGTGTCTCTATTTCCAATACTGAATTGGTGGTTTCTGATACCGTAGAAGAAGTAGACGTTATTGTATTAACTTCTGAGCTGTTAGTTTGCGTAACGGTAGCCACAGCAGCATCTTGTATGGCATCTTGTCGGGTTGGTGCAACGGTCGTTGGTGCTGTATTATCCGCTACCGGTTTCACTTCGCGGAAGTCTATTGTTTTAGGAGACAAGATGCTTGCCGGCGGAATTGTTATTGCCGGCTTTTTCGGTTCAATGATAAGTTGAGGAATATCTGTAGTTTCAACAATTATTTTGTTGATAACAACGCTGGCCTTATCTGCATAAAAAGTATTGAAAAAGATAAGCAAAAGGCTAACTAGTAATAGCGTACCTATAAATGCTTTAGTGGTGTTTTTGTCAGATTCTGCGCGTAATACATATGCGCCATACTCTTTGTTTCTTCCTTCAAATATGATATCATCGAAAGAATAATTTTGATAGAGATTCATACTGTTTGTTTTTAGTAAAACGTATAAATCATTCGTTTATTGAGTTTGTTGTACAAAAAAATCCTCAACGTGTAGGTTGAGGATTTTTTTGTATGCGCTAATTATTATTGTAATTTAAAGGTAACCGGCAATGTGTAGTAAACTTTAACGGGTTTACCACGTTGAGAGCCAGGTGTCCATTTTGGCATTGCTTTTACCACACGGATAGCTTCGTCTCCGCAGCCACCGCCAACACCATCTTTTAATACCGTTGGTTCTCTCACGGTACCATCGGTATCAACATAGAATTTTACAATTACTTTTCCTTCCAATCCGTTTTCACGTGCTAATGACGGATAACGGATATTTTTTTGTAAAAATTTCATTAACTCAGGAACGCCACCCGGATAACCAGGCATTACTTCTGCTCTGTCAAAAATTTCCGGTTCTTTCGGAGCTTCAGGTTCGGGTGCTACCGGACCTGTTCCTTTTTCTTCTGTAATAATTGCTTTAGCTTCTTTATCGCCTTCCTGAGTAATAGTCGAAATAGCTACCTCTTTAGTTTCTTCTACTTTAGTCACTTTTTCTTCCGCTACTTCTTCATCTTTCTTTGCTATCATTTCCACAAACTTAACCGTCGGTCGTACCGGTGGCGGTGGCGGTGGTGGCGGTGGCGGTGGTGCAGCTTCAACCGGTGGCGGTGTTTCCTCTAAAATAACGTCTGTCATTTCAAGGTCTACTACTTTCTCATTTCTTCCTATGTTAGAAAAAATATTTAATTTTAAAAGCAGCATTAATACCAGAAATCCGCTCATGGTATAGAGAAACCCTCTTAAGGTATGTTTATTGACAAGTTTTCGAAGAACGTAAGCACCATACTCTTTATTCTGGTTCTCAAATACCATATCGTCCCACGATGCATTTTTATAATCTATGTTACTCATAATCAGATTAGATTTTAATTAGTCAGAAGTTTTTGCATTACCACCGTTGGCCATTGCCTCAATTTCAAGAGGGTGAATGTCTTGAATGGCATAGACTTTGGTTTTGGTGATATCCATTTCATCTAAAATGTCAACCATGTTTTTATAATTGGCATCGTCTGTCATCTTTATGAGAACAATTAACTGACTGTCGCCTTTTTCGTCCAGTCCGTGTTGTGTTTTCACTTCTTTTTGTTTTTTCAGGATAACATCTCTGATTCCTCCCGGAGAATAATCTATTTTTTTTAAACCAGCTACAGTAGTTCCCGGATAATACCATAAGATATCATCTTTGTCTGCAATCAGGTTGAGTACTTTAGATTCTTTTACTTCAGTAGGAGGTGCATCTTTATCTTTTTTTGGCATTGATAAATTCATTGCCACCGACTTATTTAAAGATGTGGTAAGCATGAAAAATGTAATCAATAAGAATGCCAAATCCACCATTGGTGTTAAGTCAACTCGGGTTGACATTTTTTTGGAACGGACACCGCCTTTATGTTTGCCGTGTCCTCCGCCGGACGAACTATCTATATCTGCCATACAATATTATATTTTTAGTTAATCAACTTTTCCTTCTAGTGTTGTGATTAATTTGTATTTATTTACATCTTTTTCTTTCAGGATTTCAATCACTCTTTTAACACCTTTAATGTTCGTTTCCTGATCTCCTTTAATTGCTATTGGCGGCTGGTCGTTGTTTTCCTGTTCAGCATATACATATCTTATTGCCATTATCCAATCACCTAACTGGTTATCGGTGGAATCTGTAGGAATACCTTTTAATTCACCGCTTCTTTGTAATTCTATTAAGGTTTCAGAACTTTTAGTTACAACAGAAGGCAATTGATTTACAGGTGTGCCATATATTTCCAGTTTGGTAAACAGTTTTTTGGTTTGATCTGTAATAGGAATACCTGCATATTTTTCCTTATTCAGAGAAAAGAACTTCTCCAATATCTGGACTTTGCGTTCAGGTTTTCCAATAGACATGAAAGTCTTTCCGTTTGCATCAACCGTAAATGTAACCATATCTTCTAGCACCTCTTCAGATGCTCTCGAAGATGGCGATTTGATAGGTACAATTTCTGTAGGTTTAAACTTTGCCGTTAAGATAAAAAAGGAAAGCAACAAGAATGCAACATCACACATGGCAGTCATATCGACCCAGGTGCTACTACGTTTTACTTTAAATTTAGGCATTTTCTTGTTATTTAACGTTGGTTATTAATGTTTACGACCTGCAAAAGTTTGTGCAATGGTGTATCCTAATTCGTCGATAGCATAAGTTAATTTATCGATTTTTTGAGTACATAAGTTGTAGAAAATAATTGCCAAAGCAGATGTAAAGATACCTAACGCTGTATTGATTAACGCTTCAGAGATACCTTCAGCTAATTTTTCAGGATCAGATCCGCCAGCACCAGCTAAGCCTTTGAACGCTTTAATCATACCGATTACAGTTCCTAATAAGGCGATTAATGTACCAACAGAAGCAATAGTAGCTAATATCCACATGTTTTTTTCCAAAGCTGGCAATTCTAAAGCTGTAGCTTCTTCTACTTCTTTCTGAATATTAAGTATTTTTTGTTCACCTTCCAGTTCCGTGTTTTTTTCCATTTCAGCATATTTGTGTAAGCCTGCCTGAACAACATTTGCTACTGCACCTTTTTGTTTGTTACATTCAGCTAAAGCACTGTTGATGTCATTGCTGCTTAATTTAGATTTTATAGACTGTAAGAATGTTTCTAAAGAACCAGTACCAGCAGCTTTTGCGATAGTTAATAAACGTTCGATGGCAAATGTGATACAAGTAACGAAAATCGCCATTAGGAATGGTACGATAAAACCACCTTTATACATTAGTCCTAATACGTTTTGTTCTCCTTTTTCCTGTACCTGACCTTTGAATACAGTGTAGAAAATAACATTGCAGATGATTACTGCGATGATTACAACTATTCCAGCGCCTAATCCACCTGAATTCTTTTTTGTTTGTGCTTGTGCCATAATTTGTAAATTTAAGTTTAAAAAGATGTTGATTTAAAGTTTTAATGAAGGCGTAAAAATAGCCTAATTTTTGATTTATTGTAGAGTTTTAAACGAAAAATTACATTTTTTATTGCAACGAAATTGTATATGTTGATTTTTGTTCTCATAGTCTTCACAAATACATTTACTTTCCGATACAAAATTTTGAAAAAATATTATCTAATAAATCGTCTGTCGTAATTTCTCCGGTAATTTCTCCTAAAGCATGCAAGGCGTGCCGGATATCCTGTGCCAGTAAATCGCCTGTATTTTTGTTATTCAGGCTATCTAAGGCATGTTGTAATGCCTGGTTGGTATTTTGCAACGACTGAAAATGTCTTACATTGGTTACAATCGTTTGTTCTGAGGATGTTTTGCCGTCAGAAGCCACGGCAACCAGATATTCTTTCAGGCTTTCTAAATTTTGCTTATTTAATGCACTGATTTCAAAAAGAGGAAGGTCATATCCATATAGTTCGGTAATAGAATAATTGAGCATACCCAGCTGGTGTTCATGACATAAGTCTGCTTTATTTGCCACTAATATAATTTCCAGGTTTTCACGTTTTAGTTTTTCAATATCTTCAATGACTACCAACTCGGAAGATTCATTGGCATCAAAAATATATAATAGAATAGAGGCATTGGCAATTTGCTCGTAGGTTTTCTGAACACCAATCTTTTCAATAATATCTGTCGCTTCTCTGATTCCTGCTGTATCTATTAAACGGAACATCAGTCCGTTTATGACTATTTTTTCTTCAATAACATCTCGGGTTGTACCGGCAATTTCTGAAACAATGGCACGTTCCTCATTTAATAAAGCGTTTAATAAGGTTGATTTTCCCGCATTTGGTCTGCCGGCAAGTACAGTGGTAATGCCGTTTTTTACAACATTGCCGAATTTAAATGAGATTAATAGAGTGGCAATATTTTGCTGTAATTCAATAATCAGTTGTTTAAGCTCATCTCTGTCCGCAAATTCCACATCTTCTTCACCAAAATCCAGCTCTAACTCAATCATTGAGGCAAAATGGATTAATTTTTCTCTTAATGACTTTAAGTCGTTGGTAAAGCCGCCTCTCATTTGTTTGATGGCAAGCGTTTGTTGTGTTTCAGTTTCAGCAGCAATTAAGTCTGCCACTGCTTCTGCCTGCGACAAATCAAATCTACCGTTTAAATAAGCGCGCATGGTAAATTCACCCGGTTTTGCCAGTCTTGCACCGTTTTTCAGTAATAGTTCAATTATTTTTTGAAGAATATAGGGTGAGCCGTGGCAGGAAATTTCGACCACATTCTCTTTAGTGTAAGATGATGGAGCTAGAAATAAACTGACCAGCACTTCATCAATCAGTTGATTATCACCAATTATATTGCCAAGATGAATCGTATGCGAAGGCTGCTTCAGGAGATTTTTGCCTTTAAATACACTATTAATAATTTGTACTGCCTGATTTCCGGATAATCTAATTACTCCGATAGCTCCTACACCAGGCGGTGTCGAAAGGGCAACAATGGTATCAGAAAAATCATTAGTATGCATCATTTTTGAATTGAGAAAATGAATTTGAAAACCACAAAACTATAACAAATAGACTAAAATTTAGAATATAGGCGCTGACATACAATTTATTTACTAATAATCAGGTAGTTTGAATTATAACAAAATTTAAGAAAGTATATAAATGCTTAATAAACATTTCACTATATAATTAACACTTAGTTTATTACCTTTGTCAACTCAACAACCCACTATAATGAAAAAATTAGTTACGCTGTGTTTTCTAATATGCTCAGTATTTGTAGTTTATCCTCAGAATTTCGGTAATTTTGCCGGGTCGATGACAGGTACTTCCATTACAGCTGCCGCTGCTAATGCTGCAAGGCAATTACAAACATTCAATTCAGGTAATCCAACATCTGCTGCGAATCTGTCACAATTGCAGTTACTAGGCTTAGACCCCAATGCAGTTCAAAAGTATTTAAAAGCTAAATCTGATGCAACCGATGCTCCTGCTGATCAATCAACTCCGATGCAAGATATGTTGCAAACGGTTTTGGAAATGAGAGTCAGACAAGATTCCATGCAAATTATGATGGAAAGAATGGATAAAATTGCCAATCCTAATAATGAAATAAAGCCCAACGAAATTTTCGGACATGATTTCTTTGGTTCCGGAAGATTAGCCTTGTTTTCAAAATCATCAGATTCTAAAGCACCGGATTCTTACATTCTTGATGTTGGTGACGAAATAAGTATTGCCGTTTGGGGTTATGCTGATTACAACAACAATTTTAAAGTGAATGACGATGGTTTTATTCAAATTCCTGAATTTGGCCGTATTTATGTAAAAGGGTTAACGTTTGGAGCAGTTAAGGCTCAAATTGGAAAAAGGCTGGCCACTTTTATCAATCCAGCCAACACCAAATATGAAATAACATTAAATTATGCGAGAACCATTGATGTAAATATTGTTGGCGAAGTAAAAGCACCGGGAACCTATCAAATTCCTGCTATTAACTCTGTATACAACGCTATAAATGCAGCAAATGGTATAACGGACATTGGTAGTGTACGTGATATTCAAGTGCGCAGAGATGGTAAAACCATCAAGCGTTTTGACGTGTATGAGTTTTTATTCAATCCGTTGCTGGTAGAAAATTTCTTCTTGCAAAAAGGAGATTTCATTTATGTGTCTACCCAAAGCAAGTTAATAAAAATTTCAGGCGCAGTTCGCCGTCCCGCCAAATATGAATTATTGAAAGGTGAAAACCTGAATGAGTTAGTCACTTTTTCCGGTGGATTTGCGCCGGATGCTTACATTAAGCTCATACAGGTAACCAGAATAAATAATGATAAAGCACAAATTATTGATGTTGATTATGAGCAAATCTTAAGTGCCAACTCGAACTTTGAATTAAAAGATGGCGACATCGTAAATATTTCAAATATTCCTGGTGGAATAGAAAACTTTGTAAATATTACCGGACCATTGCGTTATTCGGGAAAATATGAATTAAAAGAAGGATTCCGCGTATCAGACATCATTAAAGCAGCAGGTGGTATCAAGCTGGAAACCTATCTGGAAAGAGCATACATCAAAAGAAAGTTGGATGATAATACATTTGTTAACCAGAAATTTTCACTAAAAAATATTCTAATTGATGAAAGTTCACCAGATAATTTATTGCTTAAACGCAGTGATCAGATTCAGTTATTTTCCAAAGATGAATTCCTAGAGAAATTCGTTGTGTCAATAGATGGCTCTGTTATCAAGCCTACAATACAGGAGTTTACAGACGGAATTAATTTAAATGATTTATTGTTTTATGCAGGTGGTCTTAAAAAAGAAGCGGCAAATTCAAAAATAGAGATTTCCCGTATTATGAATATTGATTCCAGTGCAGAACAAAAATTCACACCGCAAAGAGTCGTAGTACAGACAATCACAATTGGACCAAATTTGGAAATAGATGATGTGTCCAAAGCATTTCCATTAGCACCAATGGATAGAGTGTATGTTAGAAAAATTTACGGATTTGACGAGCAAATGGTTGTAACACTAAAAGGTGAAGTGAAGTATCCTGGTATCTATCCGATTTTAGATAAGAATGAAAAAGTATTAGATGTTATTGAAAGAGCCGGTGGATTAACACCTTATGCCTTTATTAAAAACGCTAGATTAACAAGACCGGATAATGGGTTAACACAAACCATTTTTCAGTTAAAAGATGCATTTGGAGATACAGCATCCAGAGCAAATTTAATTCTGAAGAACGGTGATATCATTGAAATTCCTACTGTCAACCAATTAGTAAGTATAAAAGGAGCAATCCGTTACCCTAATATGGACAGCACGCAAACGATAAACGGAAAATTCGTTGCCGGAAAAAGTGCGCGCTGGTATGTTAAACATTATGGTGGTGGTTTCAAAAAAGGAGCTAAGAAAAAATCTACCTTAGTTATTTATCCAAACAGAAAAGTTGACTACACACGTTCTTTTATTGGTATAAAAAATTACCCTACTGTAGATAATGAAGGTGCATTAATTACCGTTGAGATGAAACAGAAAGCACCAAAACCACCTAAGGGACCGGAGTCAGCATTGAACTGGAATATAGTATTGCCAAGTGTTATCGCAGCGATAACATCCATCGCAACCACTTTAACATTGATTTTTGTTTTGAAACAGTAATAATACATGCAACAGCAATTTTCAGAAGAAGATATAAGGTTAGTCGATGTTCTTGAATCGTTCAGGAGTTACTTCGTCTATTTGTTGAAGAAATGGTATATTTCTATTGTAGGTGTCGCAGCATTAACCGCAGGCGGTTATTATTTCGCAAAATTATCACCACCGGCATACATTGCCAATATTGCATTCAATGCAGTAGACTCCAGAACCAGTGCTGTAGGTGGCATCATGTCTATGATGGGTGTCTCTTTTGCTGGTGGTTCATCAAATGATGTATTAACCGGAATATTTACGTCCCGATATGTTTTTCTCAATTCCATGCTTACAGATGTAGAAATAAATGGAAAGACAGATAAATTAGCCAATTTCTATTTTAGTGCTTTTAAATATAATGACGGCTTTGAAAAAGATTCGTTGCTTAAAGATTTTAAATTTCGTGCCAATTCAATAGATGAACTGAGCAAAATGGAAATGGATTTTTTAGGAATGATGTATGATGATTATTTTGGCGGATTAATGGTTGCTGAATACGATTTAACATCCGGTGTCATCAGAGCAGAAATTGAAACACCAGATTATGACGTATCCAGAATCTTAGGTTCTACATTGTTAAATAATACCGTAAAATTTTATCAAACCAAACAATTAGAAAATGCGGCAACCTCACTTGGAAGTGTAACTAAACGTTTGGATTCAATTTCCAGAGAAATTGCTTACCGGCAAAGAATGATTGCTCAGTCGCAAGATCAGAATATTTTTAACAAGAAAAGAATTGAAACGGTAGACCAGCAAAAAATTATGCAGGAACTGGCAACACTCGGTGTGATGTATAACGATGCAACTACTTCTAAAGAAAATGCTAAAGCTGGTATGGTACCGCAAAATAATATTGTGCGTGTTATAGACGACCCAATGTTTTCTACATCGCCCAAACATAAAAGTAAATTGTTATTTGCTGCAATTGGATTTGCAGTAAGTTTGATATTTATCATTATTCCACTGCTTATCCAGAAAGCAATCAATGACGGCAGAGAAGAAGATAAAATCAAAGCAGCAAAACTGGCTGCTGCCACTGCTGAATAAATTTTTGTCGTTTATTCTGAGAATATGTAACTTTAAGTTACTTCTTTATCCTGTTAAGTAAATGTACAATGGAAGATATTGAATCTTACAAAATCCAGTTAGAAGAAATCCAACGTCAGCTTGCTGAAACGATACAACAATTAGAACAGGAAAAATCAATTCACACAGAACCAATTGCAATAGTTGGTATGGCGATGCGCTTACCGGGCAAAATAAAAAATGCCGGTGATTTATGGAATGTTTTAGTAAATGGGATTGATTGTATAGAAGAAATTCCGGCTAACCGATGGGACAAAGATGCCTTGTACGATCCGGATCCAAATGCACCGGGAAAACTATATGTGAAAGAAGGCGGTTTTATTGAAGATATCGAATATTTAGACGGACCTTTTTTTAATATTTCACCTATAGAATTAGAAAGTACCGATCCGCAACAGCGCTTGCTCTTAGAAGTTACACACGAAGCTTTTGAAAACGCAGGCATCGATGTAAATTCTTTAGTTGGTTCAGATACCGGTGTATTTATCGGTATCGATAATGTAGACTACGAAGCCAGACAAATTCGCTCTAAAGATTATAAATTAATTTCCGGTTATTGCTATACAGGAACCGGTCCAACCGGCGCATCCGGCAGAATTTCATACACCATGGGTTTGCGAGGTCCCTGCATGACCATCGATACGGCGTGCTCTTCTGCGCTTACCTGTACGCATGTTGCCATGCAGGCATTGCGCAATAAAGATTGTAAAATTGCAGTCGTAGGTGCAGCCAGCATCATTTCTGAACCGGATCAGTCTCTGAATTTTTGCAGATTAGGTGCATTGTCACCGGAAGCTCGCTGCAAATCATTCGATGATGCAGCCAATGGCTACATTCGCTCAGAAGGTGTATGCGCTATGATTATAAAAAGACTGAGCGATGCACAAAAAGACGGTGATAATATTTTGGCCATTATCAAAGGTTCTGCCGTAAATCAGGATGGAAAAAGTAAACGCCTAACTGCACCTAGCACTGCAGCACAAGGATTGATGCACGCGGCGGCTTTAAAAAATGCACAACTGCAACCAACAGATATCGATTACATTGAAGCGCATGGCACCGGAACAAAAGTTGGTGATCCTGTAGAAATAAATGGCATTTTATTAGCCTATAAAAATTATAGAACAAAAGATAAACCATTATATATTGGTGCTATAAAATCCAATATCGGTCACATGGAATGCAATGCCGGAATGGCAAGTATGTTTAAAGTAATCACCGCTTTACAACACGATATTATTCCAAAATCTATTCACTTTCATACACCCAATACACTTATTGACTGGAATAAGATTCCGATTGTAGTTGCAAAAGACAATATAGCATGGAAACGTGAAAATGGAAAAATTCGTTATGCTGGTGTGAGTGGTTTTGGAGCAACAGGTTCTAACGCACATATAATAATTGGCGATGCACCGGAAAATCCGTTTCCTCCGCAAAAACAAAAATTACGCAACGATATTTTTGTGTTGCCATTGTCTGCCAAAAGCGAACAGGCATTACTAGATTTGGCAAATACATATGCTGATTTTATAGAACAGAGTGAAAAGGCAGTAATAGATATTTGTGCGATGGCTGCTTTGCGTCGTGCACATTTTGATTTGCGCGAAACCTTTGTAGCAACTACTAAAGAAGAGTTGATTGAAAAGTTAAAAGACTTTTCTGAAAATTCTAATTACATAAGCAAAAAGAAATTTGATACAAAAGAAAAGATTAAAACAGTTTTTGTTTTTCCCGGACAAGGTGCACAATGGATTTCCATGGGAAAAGCATTGATGGAAAGTGAACCTGTTTATAAAAGTGAATTAGAAGAATGTGCTGCGGTTTTTAATAAATATGTTGACTGGAATTTAGTTGAAGAAATCAATAAACCGGAAAGCGAAAGCAGATTGCATGAAATTGATATTGTGCAACCTGTTTTAATTGCAGTGGAAATTGCATTGGCAGCTTTGTGGATGAGCAAAGGTGTTTTCCCGGATGTGGTTATTGGCCATAGTATGGGTGAGATTGCTGCTGCTTACGTTGCCGGAAATATTTCCTTAGACGATGCTGCCAAAATTATCATCACACGCAGTAAGTTGATGAAACCACTCAGCGGCAAAGGCGAAATGGGTGCAACTGATTTAACTGTGGAGGAAGCTAATGATTTGTTGAAAGGTTACGAAGACAGATTATCGGTTGCTGTAATGAACAGCAAAAATTCAACCGTAATTTCCGGTGAGCCAACCGCTTTAAATGAAGTATTTGCCAAACTGGAATCTCAGGGAAGATTCAACAGAAAAGTAAAAGTAGATGTAGCATCGCATTCACCACAAATGGATGCAATCAAACAAGATTTGTTTCAGGCATTAGAAAGTATTCAACCACAAAATTCAACCATACAATTTTATTCTACTGCAACCAATGAAATGGTAAACGGTGAAAATTTAAATGCTGATTACTGGACAAAAAACCTAAGAAATCCGGTGCAGTTTGGAATTGCAGTGCAGGAAATTTTAAAAGAATCACAAGTAGCATTTATAGAAATGAGTCCGCATTCATTGCTGATTCATGCAATGAATGAAAATATACAAGAGGCAAACGCGGTTGCCATTGCTTCGTACGCACGAGATAAAGATGAGCTGACTGAATTCTATTCCAACATTGGAGAATTGCATGCAGGTAATTTTTGGGTTGACTGGAAATCTATTTATCCGAATATCGGTGAGTTTGTACTATTGCCAAATTATGCATGGCAAAAAGAACGCTATTGGTTTGATCAGCAACCTGAGTTTGTTTCCACTTTAAACGTTGTTAAGAAAGATATTTCTAAAAATTTATACAAGATTAACTGGAACGAAATAAAAATAGCCGCAAGAATTTCAGCACAAAATATTTTGATTATAAAAGACACCTATGAACATTATAAAAATGTTGAGAGTGCATTAAAAGAAAAAGGCTGTACGGTTACAACTATTGATTTGAATGATAGTTTAGAAGGAATAAAAGCGGATATGGTGATTCATATGCGTAGCTTTTATAAAGAAACAGAATTTAGTTTTTATCTGGAATGTGGCATTTTATCGTTGCAAAAATTAATCAATCATTTTAATGCAACACAACAGCATCCGAAAATTTGCGTGGTCACGAATGGTGGTTTTATTTTAAATCAGGATAAAAACGCCAACCTAAATGCAGCCATGTTTACAGGTGTGCTGCGTACCTTGGAAAATGAACACGAAGAAATTAATTTCCTTCAACTCGATGTTTCTAATGAAATCAAAGATGAAGAAATTAATCAAATAGCAAGCTTAGTTTTTGCAGATAAAAAATATAAAGAAATTGCAGTACGACATCAATCTGTTTATACATCAGCTATTGAGAAAACTACTGCCGCTTTAAAGAAAACAAAACAGATTTATGCTGATAAAACCTACGTGGTAGTTGGCGGTACCAGCGGTTTAGGTTTATCTACAGTAAAATGGCTGGTAGAAAATAAAGCAAAAAATATCTTAGTGCTGAGCAGAAGCGGCGCAAAAGGTGAAACACAAGCTTTATTTGAGAAATATAAAGAAGAAGGCATTTTTATAAATGATGTAATGTCAGATGTAACAAATATAGATTCATTAAACGATGCACTTTCTTCAGTTCTAAATATCGCTGGTGTTTTTTATGCAGCTGGAATTTTGGATGATGGTGCGTTTGAGAACCTAACGAAAGCACAATTTGAAAACGTAATTAATACGAAAGCAATCGGTGCATGGAATTTGCATCATTTGACACAAAGTATAAATTTGGATTTCTTTGTGTTGTATTCGTCCGCAGCAGGTATTGTTGGCTCTGCAGGTCAATCCAACTACAATGCTGCCAATACCTTTATGGATAGTCTGGCGCATTTTAGAAAAGCTAATAATCAATCTTCATTGTCTGTAGATTTTGGCACTATTGCAGAAATTGGTTTGGCCGCTCGTCAGGAAAATAGAGCCGACAGATTAGCAGAACAAGGCGTTACCGCTATTCAGCCAAGCGAATTGAATGCTTATTTTGACAGCTTGTTTTTAAGTGATGCTACACAAGTGATGGCAATGGAAATTGATTTCACGAAATGGTCGCAATTCAATCACGCTGTTTTAAAAAATAATTTTTATAGTAAAGTGGTGAGTCAATCAACCGATGTAATTTCTACAACAGTAGCGGACAAAACTGCTTTTGCAAGCATAGACGATTACAAAAAACACATCAAGGACAGAATAAAACAACATATTTCTTCAGCCACTAAATTAGCCGTTTCTAAAATCAAAGAAGATGAAACGTTTAAAGCATTAGGTGTGGATTCTTTGCATGCTTTACAGTTGAAAAATAAATTGCAAGATGATTTTAGTTTGTCGATAAATGTGGCTGCTGTCTGGCAATATCCAACCGTGCAAAAGCTGGCTGATTTTATTGGCAATGAGTTAAATCTTGATGCGCAGTTTTCAATTAAGAAAGAAGAAAATAAGGAAGAACCCGTGCTGGTGAAAAACGATATAGAATCAGAAGTGAAAAATTTATCTTTAGAAGAACTGATGAAAGAATTAAGCAGCAAGGTGGATTAATGCTTTGCGAACTTTGCGCCTTTGCGTGAATTTTTTAATACTAACCAATGAGCGAACAACTACAACAAATGCAGGAGATTCTTCAAAAGTCTCTTATCAAAATAAAAAAGTTAGAACTGGAATTAGCAACCGCTAAGGAAAATACAACTGCACCCAACGAGCCCATTGCCGTCATAGGAACAGGCGTTCGGCTCGCAGGCAACATTACATCTACTAAAAAATTATGGAATTTATTAGAAGCACAAAAATCTGTCATCACCAAAATTCCAAATGACAGATTTGATGTAGATGCGATTTATAGTGCAGATGTTTCTGTTGCAGGAAAAACAGTTTCAAAATATGGTGCTTTTTTACAAAACGACGTCCGTGCTTTCGACGCAGATTTTTTTGGCATTTCACCACGCGAAGCAAAATCAATCGATCCGTTACAACGAATGATTTTAGAAGTGGTGTATGAGGCATTGGAAAACGCAGGTATCGCATCGGATACTTTAAAAGGAACAAACACAGGTGTCTTCATCGCACTCGGAAATTCTGATTATATACAAGCTCGTTTTCGCAGCGGCAATCTGGAAACCGTAGATGTGTATGATACTACAGGTATTCCATTTGGAACAGCTTGTGGCAGAGTTTCCTACATGTATGATTTAAAAGGAACGAGCTATGCACTTGATGCAGCTTGTGCGTCGTCGTTATTAGCGGTTCATTTGGCAAACGATGAACTGAATAAAAAAGTGATTGACATCGCCATCGTTGCATCAGCCAATTTATTATTGACACCTGAACCTTTTGTGGGTTTGTCAAAATTAGGTTCGCTTTCACCAAATGATTCTTGTAAAGCATTTGCGAATGATGCAGAAGGTTACGTACGTGGTGAAGGTTGCGGTGTGGTGGTTTTGAAACGACAAAGCGATGCCGAAAAAGACAACGATTCTATTGCTGTCATCATCAAAGGTTCTGCTGTAAAACACAACGGACGAAGCAACGGTTTCACAGCACCAAATCCTGAAATACAAATTGAAACCATAAAAGAAGCACTCAAAAATGCCAATCTTACTATAGATGATATTGATTATGTAGAAGTACACGGAATTGGCAATCGCTTTACGGATGCGTTAGAAATACAAGCAATTCATGAAGGTTATAATGGAAGAACAAAACCAATTTATGTGGGTTCCGTAAAAGCAAACATTGGCCATCTGGAAGCAGGAACCGGAATGCCGATGTTATTTAAAGTGTTGGAGATCTTAAAACATAAAAAAATTCCTGCGCAAATTAATATTGCTGCACTCAATGAAGATGTTGAATGGAATAAAATAAATGCAAAAGTTACAACAGAAACTATAGACTGGAAAAATGATGATGGAAAACCATTGCGTGCAGCTATCAATCTTTCCGGATACAGCGGTACCAATGTGCATATGATTTTTGAAGAAGCGAAACCTCAGCAGCAATCAGATGAAATCAACGCACCTTATCATTTTGTATTGAGTGCGAAAGATGCAGCAGCTTTAAAAAATACCGCAAAAAAATACCTGAACGAAAACGACTGGCAGGAAAACACCTTGACAGAAATTTGCTACACACTACAAAAAGCTAGAAACCATTTTGATAATAGTTTATCTATTATAGCTAACGACAATCTAGCAATTGTTGATGGTTTGAATGATTTTGTACAAGATATGAAATCAGATAAATATGTGGTTTCCAATCCTGAATTAAATAGGAATAAGGAAGTTGCTTTTTTATTTACCGGACAAGGTGCTCAGTATTTCGGCATGTGCAAAAACTACTATGGAACCTTTGATGTTTTTAAAAATGCAATCGATGAATGTGATGAAGTTATAAAATCCAATCTCGATCATTCTATCAAAGATATTTTATGGAGTGAAACAATCGATAGAAATCTAATCCATCAAACAAAGTATACACAACCGGTTTTGTTTGTGGTGGAATATGCTATGTCAAAATTATGGATGAGTGTTGGTGTGCAACCAACTGCATTAATCGGTCACAGCATTGGTGAATTAGTTGCCTTAACGGTTGCAAATGCTATCGAATTGCAAGATGCATTAAAGTTAGTAATTGCACGTGCGGCACTAATGAATTCATTGCCACTGAATGAAGGCAGCATGGCTTCTGTTTTCTGTAATGAAGAAAATTTATGGCCTTTGTTAAAAGATTCCAATATTGATTTGGCTGCAGTAAATTCTATAAAAAACTGCACTATTTCCGGAAAGAAAGAAGACGTTGTTGCATTTGTAGAAAAGCTACAGGAACATAAAATAAAAGCAATTGCCTTAAATGTTTCGCACGCCTTTCATTCACGTTTGATGGAAACAATCTTGGATAAATTTACTTTGTTTGCAAAACAGTTTTCATTCAAACAACCAGCTATTCCTGTTATTTCTAATCTTACCGGGAAAGACATATCAAAACAAGAATTGAATGCAGATTATTTTGCGAATCATATACGAAATGCAGTACAGTTTTCAAATGGCATAGAATATTTGCAACAAAAAAATATCGAATTATATTTAGAAGTTGGACCGAATCCTGTTTTAGTAAGTTTGGCGAAACAAACGAATACCAATGCAAATGTATTGTGGTTGTCTTCTGTAAAAAAAGAGGAAGATGATGTGCTGTATTTTCATAAAACTCTGCAGCAATTATTTAGTGCAGGAATTGCTGTTGACTGGAGTCAGTTTTATCAAAACAAAAAAATAAACCGCGTGGCTTTGCCAACGTATGGATGGAACTGGAAAGTATATTGGGAAAATCCGGTATTTGGTAAAGGGTCGATAGTCGATAGATCACAGTCGATAGAAATTAAAGAAAACCATCGGCCATCGGCCATCGGCCATCGACCGGTTGCTACACGCGAAACCTTACTTGCCTATATGCAAATTGAAGCAGCAAAAGTATTAGGTTTGGAAGCTGGACAAAAAGTAGATGTCAATAAGCCATATCGAGAGCAAGGATTTGACAGTATGATGAGTGGTGAGTTTTTAAGTTTGATGGAAAAGCATATCGGTTCTGAATTAAAAATGGAAGTTATTCATTTGCACAATACACCGAAAGAGTTGCATCAGTATTTAATTGACACGTATTATGGTGGTGGAGAAATTGATACAACACAGGCAATAACGATGGCAGATATCATGTTTAATCAGGAAATGGAACACACACATATAGGCGACTGGCACGAAATAAAACCGGAAGATGGTAAATTGTTACGCTGGTTTAAGAATTTTGATAAAAAGATGCCAAGCATAAAATAGTTTTACCACATAGATGCATAGCCTTGTTATTCTTTTATATGCATACCATTTCGGATGTTCTATAATAATGAATAGATAAGATTTCATAGATTCATCTTTGATGAATAACTATGATTCACTAAAGCGCACGAAAAAATACTGCCAACTCATTATGCTTTAATAAAAAAAATCTATGTATCTATGTGGTTAATTTTTTAAATGAAAGCAATTTTATTACACCATGCTGGCGGCGACAAATATGCATACAGAAAGATGCAGCAACAGCTGTTGCCTGAAATTGAAAGTATGGCGTTTGAACTGCCCGGAAGAAGTGACAGAATAGCGGAACCATTCGTTAAAAGTTTGCAGGAAGCCGTTAATGATATATATGAGCAACTCATAAAACAACAGCCTGAAGAGTATTTTATTGTTGGCAACAGTATGGGCTCTATAATTGGCTTTTTGCTGGCGTACAAATTACAACAGGAAAACAGATCCTTACCTAGGCATCTTTTCTTAGCATCGCGTTTAAGTCCTGATGCCTACAAAAACGAACCGAGTATTATTGGGATTTCATCAGAAGAATTTTGGAACGTTGTGCAACAATACGATGGTGTTCCGGAACAATTATTACAACACAAAGAATTAAAAGAGTTTTACGAGCCGATTTTGCGAAGTGATTTCGAAATGCTCCAACACTTTAACGAAACATTTGAAAGTATTGAATCAATTAATATTCCTGCAACCATTTTATTCGGCGATAAAGACACCAGAAATGTGACAGAAGAAAAAATGCAAGGTTGGAAAAAATTCTTTTCATTAGATATTGAAGTAAAATATTTTAAAGGCGGACATTTCTTTATGTACGAAAACAATGAAGTTGTTGATTTTATAAAAATGAAATTACCCGTTGAAAAATAGCACCATTCATATATTCTACCTCAAACAAACAGAAAAATTACCAGAAAAGATTTTTCAGCAATTTTTATTGCAATTGCCTGATTCATTTCAACAAGACATAAACGCTTACAAACACTGGCAAAGCGCACAAGCTTCTTTGTTGGGTAAAGTACTTTTGAAAAAAGCATTTCAGCAATTAGCATTAAACTACACATTACATGATATTAAAATTGGTGCAAAAGACAGACCATTTATAAATGAAGAAATTGATTTTAATATTTCTCATTCCGGTGATTATGTCATTGTTGCCATTTCAGATTTTTCCAAAGTTGGAATCGATATTGAAAAGCATCGAATCTTAAAAATGAATGTTGCAGACCGTTATTTTGATAAAATGGAATGCATGAACATAGATTTGTCCGAAAATCCGCAAAAAACATTTTTTGATTTTTGGTCGCTTAAAGAAAGCGCGATAAAATGTGATGGACGTGGTGTGGAAATTCTATCTGATACACATGTGGTGTTATCTGATAAGATATCATTGAGCAAGACCGGCAAAGTGTTATGTGATACCACTGAGTTTGTGTATGCATTTATATCTATAGAAGCAATCTATAGTTGCTGTGTTTGCAGCAGTAAAGACTTTGAATATAAAATAAACTTGATTCAGTTGCCACAGTTGCTATAGCCGTATTTATTTGTTTTTGTTATCTTTGTGTTTGTAAAGATGATTCTGCTTGCCAATTTTATACGAGCCATTTTATTAACGATACGTGAGTGGTTCTTCAGATTTATTCCCAAACAAAGTTATCTATATATGGCATGTGGCGGTTTGAATCTGGCATTTGATATGGCCATTTTCTTTGTTGCCTATCACTATATTTTTACTGCGCAAAATTTTAAAACATCTTTTTTCACATTCAGTCCGCATATTGCATCATTGATTTTAGCATTTCTGATTAGTACGCCAACAGGCTTTTACCTGAGCCGTTATGTAGTATGGACAAACTCTATAGTTAGAGGTAGACGACAAGTGGTCAATTACCTGAGTGTGGTTGCTTTGTGCGTAGTAATGAATGTTGGATTTTTGAAATTTTTTGTGGAAGTACTGCATTTTTATCCGTTGCCATCCAGATTAATTACATCAGTTATCGTTGTAGCAACTTCTTATTATCTTCAACGTATCTATGCATTTAAGGTGCATAAAGCCGTAGAGCCTATTTGATTTTTTGAACATCAGATAGAATCTTTCTCTGCTTTTAATAATTGAATCGTTTGCTTAGCCATTTCATTACTGAATAATCTGGCACCTTTGTAGTTTAAGTGATGGAAATTATAACCATATTCTATAGTATAAAATTTAGGATACTTTCTGATGTCTGCGAGTTCTATTTTTGAACCTTCAGGCATTGCATTAAATACCGGTAATAATAAACTATAGGTAGTTCGAGCCTTTGGCGGCAAAATAAAAAATACTTGTATACCGCGTTTTTTACAGGCATTGTAGGCATCCATGCAAAGTTTAACCATGGCTGTATTTGGTTTTTCAGCACCTTTGTAGTTTGAAAAAGAGGCAAGTACCCGTTTATTCAAGGTGTCAGAATAGGAGTCACCGCTTTCGAATTGTTTTCTCGACTGTAAAAGTAAAGTGTCTTCCCATTTGTATTCCATAAACAAATGATTTTCCTCATAATCATACGGATAAAATCCATTCAAATCTTTTCCGATATAGCTCGAATCCAGATAAGTCTTATCCAAATGATATTTCAGCATATCCGGCACGGTACCAATATTAAATAGATTCTCTATCCAGCTGGATATCCAGAATCCACTGAACTTAGAGCGAAATTTTAAAGGTTCTTCTAAAGATGGAATAATACTCAATGCATTGTAAGTTGATTGAGCGCTATGCCACGAAACCCATTTTGGAGTATGTAAATTAGATTTAAAGAAATACGGCTCACTGCTTATACTCAGAAAGATATATTTGAGATTCGGATTACGAATTTGCAGTAAGCCTTGCAAATCACTCATCTGCTGAATGATGCCGTGACCATCAATACCTAAATTAAATGAATGGAAGTCAATTCCATTTTTCATTGCCATGCTATCAATAATCGTCGGATCAATATGTCTGTACTCTAAACTTCCACCCAGATAAACGGCATTATACGCTTCAGCGTTTTTTTTATAATATTCATATTTTACTGTCTGTGTAGAATCGCCCCAATAAAATGGCATAAAATATCTTACCAGCGAAGATAAGACCAGCAGAATGACTGCAACCAGTAAAATATGTTTGAGCGTTTTCTTCAGCATCCGATATTAATATTGAAAATAAACAAAAGAAGTGTTATTAAAAATTCCAAACCAGACAATACTCACTACTAATACGATGTAAATTCCCCATCGTTGCGGTTTTTCTTTAGCCAGCACTATTGATTCAATTTTAGCATCACCAATAATAGCCTCTGTTATAAATAAAACAAAGACAAAGAAAACGGCAATAGCAAACTGAACAATACCTTTATTAATCATCCATTCCTGGAAATAACCTGCTGTATGAAGCTTAAATAAGTTAGTATAAAGCGTTTTGGCAATCGTTGTCCATTCCACCGGAGCATCCGGATGCATATGATTGATAGCCATTTGCGCTGTATGCACTCTGAATAATAAGAAACAAAACAGAAACAATAATATGGTTGCAATGCTATGCATCCAATCCGGTATATATTTATCAAACAATCGGTAAGAATTGCTTGGTTTTATAACTCGAACAACATTTGCCTGCCACCAATAGCGGATAGCCATAAACACGCCCACCATCGTGAATGAAAGCACCATCGGCCAGTTGGCACCATGCCACAAACCGCAAATAGCTAAAACAAAAATAACGTTGAAAATCACCTTGCCGCCGCTTGCTTTATATGCACCCAAATAGAAAAATACATAATCCGTCAGCCAGGTAGAAAGTGAGATATGCCAGCGTGTCCAGAAGTCTGCTAAGTTTTTAGAGAAAAACGGACGTTTGAAATTTTCCATCACATCAATACCAATTACTTTTGCGGCACCAAATGCAATATCAGAATATCCTGAAAAGTCGCAATATACCTGAATAAAGAAAAATAAACCACCGATTAACGTAGTCCAGCCGGAAATTACATCATAATGCAAATAAAGATTGTCTACATAAAAAGCGAGTCTGTCAGCAATAACCGCCTTTTTAAAAAAGCCCCAGGCCATACGAAATAAACCATGCCGCATTCTGTCGTAATCAAACCGATGTTCTTCTTTTATTTGTGGTAATAAATTTTTAGCACGCTCAATGGGTCCGTTCACCATTACCGGCCAGAAGGCCGTGAAAGAAGCAAAATACCCGAAATGTTTTTCGGCTTTTGTTACACCTTTATAAACATCTATGGTGTAGCTTAAGGATTGAAAGGTAAGAAACGAAACACCAACAGGTACAATCCAATTGTTAAACAAAGGCTCAGGCACAAACCATGGGATATTAAAAACCGCTAAAAAATCCCGAATGTTGTTATCAGCAAAATCCAGATATTTAAATGTAAATAAAATCCCTAAATTTCCAACCATGCTTAAAAACAACCATTTTTTCTTTTTTTGTTGTGTTGATGCTTTATCCATCATAATGCCTGCTAAAAAATCATTGCAGGTAATCACAAATAAAATGACAGCAAAAAACGGACTGAAGTTTCCATAAAAATAATAACCGCCAGCCACTAAAATTTTCCATTGGTATTGCTTTGGAACACTGAAATAGAGAAAACAGAAAACGGGAAAAAATAGTAAGAAATGTAAGGAGTTAAATAGCATGTTCTGTTTTTAGCGCATTTTCTAGACGTCTTCAAAAATAATAAAAAATAAGAAATTAAACTTTGGAAAAGTTCATATTCTTTTGATGCAGAACTTTTTCAAAGGTAGTGTAAATAAAGGTCAATTACCTATTTTTGCAAAGTAAACAGCACCGTTGAATATTCAATCGTATAAAGATAAATTTCAGAATGCCTTACAGGACAAGAATTTTGGTTTTGTACTGAAAGGTAGTTTGTCCACTGCTATTACCTTGTTTTTTGTGCAAGGCTTACGTTTTATATCAGGTGTTTTAATTGGAAGGTATTATGGTGCCGAAGCTTCCGGCAGGCTTACATTGATTGTTACGGTAATGGGTATTTTTGCCATCTTTATCAATTTTGGCGTAAAAGAAGCCTTGCAAAAATTAATTCCTGAATTAAGAGAAAAATATAACCTCAAAACGGCATATGCTATCTTTTTTAAAGGCAATCAGTTGATTCTGTTTTTTTCTTTGATAGCTGCTGTACTTCTTTATTTTATTTCACCTTGGCTAATCACTTACTGGAACGAGCCGAATATGTTATGGCTGTTCAGAATTTCTGCACTTTTTTTGCCGTTTTATGTGTTGGGTGAATTGAATTATTTCAGCCTTCGTGCTGCATTAAAAGTACATACGGCAAATATGTCGTTGGTTTTACCGACAATAACCCGTTTGCTGGTTTTATTGGTAATAACGTTTTATTTTTTTGACACCTTCAATCCTATTTATCTACATTGGAGTACTTTGTGTTTACTGCCTTGGTTATTTTCATTGATTCCGATATATAAATATTTTCATCAGCCAGCGGCAAAAGAAGAAAAATTACAAGCAGTCAATCACCAGCAGGTGTTGACTGTGGCATTTCCGATGTTAATGACCTATGCTGCTTTTTTAGTGACGAATAGTGCTGATGTTTTTATTTTAAAATTCTATGGTGTTGGCACAGACTTAGTGGGAATCTACAAGACATGCACGAATATTTCCATGCTTGCTGCTACTTTGTTAGTTGCCTTGAACACAACCGTACAGCCTAAAATAACACAATTGTATACTCAGAAAAAATTAGATGAAGTGCAGCGCATTGCGTATAAATCTTCAAAATTGATTTTTTTACTGAGTGTGCCGGTTTTTATAATTCTGTTGTTTTTTTCAAAATACGTGATGTGGTTGTATGGGCTTGAGTTTATGAGAGGAGCAATTTGTCTGTCTATACTAACCATTGGTCAGGTGTTTAATACGTTTTGCGGACCAGTTGCGCAGTTGTTAAATGCCACAGGGCACCATAAACAATTCAGAAATATTTCTCTCTTAGGAGCCGTGCTAAATATTGCAATGAATCTTATACTGGTACCAAAATTTGGAATAGAAGGTGCTGCCATCGCAAATGCCATCAGTATGGTACTTTGGAATATCATTGGAACGGTCTACATAAAAAAAACATTCGGATTTTATATAGTCTATCTGCCATTTTTAAATCTGAAAAAGCAAAAATGAAAGTAGCTGTTTATTTGCCCGAAAATACACCTTACAGCATGAAACATTGTGCCTGGAATATTATGCGTATACTTCAGGAGAAATACAATATTGAGTTCGTCATCTTTAAAACTTTACAAGAACTACCGGTTGAGCAGGCAGATATATATTGGGATCCACGTTGCGGTGGTGGCATTGCACCGCCTTTAGCCTTTCGGAAAACAAAAAAACCGCTGGTGCTGACCGTGCACGGAATGGCCATGTTTACGCTGCCTTTGGATACGTTTTATTTCACACCACGACAGCAAATTTCAGGACAATTGAAAAGATGGAAAGAGCGAATAAAATGGAGTCTGATGCAAGCACATATTACGCATGTCATGACAGTCAGTAACTACACAAAAAGTGAACTCGTAAATTCGGTTGGCTTTCCTGCAGATAAAATTACGGCTGTCTGGAATGGCGTTGATCACGAGAAATTCAAACCGGCAGCAAAGAAAAAAATCGAAGCACCTTATTTTTTCACTGTTATTTCCTATCAAAAGAAAAAGAATTTTGAGCGCCTGCTGAAAGCTTATCAACAACTGGACGAACATACACGACCTCGTTTGATTGCTATAGTAAAACCATATGAATTAAAAGAACCTATTAAAGGAGTAGAGATAATAAATACCAATATTTCTGAAGAGCAACTGTTAGATTTTTACCAGCAGGCACTCGGATTGGTTTTTGTTTCACTGCATGAAGGATTTGGTTTGCCCATTGCAGAAGCGATGGCTTGCGGAATTCCGGTCATAACCTCTGATGCTACATCTTGTAAAGAAATTGCAGGTGATGCCGCAGTATTGGTAAATCCGGAATCAGTAATTGCTATAAAAGAAGCGATGAGTCAGTTAGCAGCAAACGCATTATTGCGTCAGGATTTAATGGAGAAAGGATTAAAAAGAGCAGTAAAATTTAATTGGGAAACAACTGCAGAACAATTTTACAAAATCTTAAAAAGCACAAAAACTGCAGTTTGATATTGTTTAAACAGTGTTAAAAATAAATTCTTAAGAACTTTAACAGCGCATTCTGTGTTTTTTGATTAGAGTACAGCAAAAAAAATAGTTTATATTTGTTAAATACTTTTTCTCTATGAGACTATTTTACCACATAGTTTGTTTTATATCTTTTTCATGCCTTTTTTCAGGCAGTTTACAAGCCACAGATTATCCTAATGACCGTTCGGTTCTGGATTCTACTATACAACCATTTTATCATGGTGTCGCTTCCGGTGATCCTTTGACTGACAGGGTAATCATCTGGACCAGAGTCACTACCGATACGACATCTTTGCAGGTGAAATGGCGGGTGGCCAGAGATACAATGATGCAAAATATTGTGGCACAAGGTGTTTTTACAACGGATGCTTCCAGAGATTATACCGTTAAAGTGGATGTTGCCGGATTGCAGCCGGATACTTATTATTACTATGAGTTTGAAGCGTTAGGACGATATTCGCAGCGCGGAAGAACAAAAACAACTCCGGTTGGCAACGTGGCGAACTACAGAATTGCAGTAGCCAATTGTTCTAATTATTCTTTTGGCTATTTTAATGCTTACGATGCTATCAGAAAAAGAAACGATGTTGACTTTGTAATTCATTTGGGTGATTATATCTACGAAGATGGTTTAAGAACAGGTCCGGACGCTATTGACACGTTAAAGCGAAGAACCTTTCCTGAATATGACGCCTATGATTTGGTGAGTTACAGACAACGCTATGCGTGGTATCGTTTAGACCCATCTTTGCGTGAGTTGCACCAGCAGTTTCCAATGGTAGTGATTTGGGATGACCATGAATTTGCCAATGATGCCTTCGCTGATACGTCTGCTTATCATTATCCTGCCACACAAGGAACATGGGCAGCCAGAAAAGAAACCGCCATCAGAGTATATAAAGAATGGATTCCGATGAGAGAAGACGCTTCCCGAACAAATGTAATTAACTGGACTCAGAAGATTGGTAATTTGGCAGACATATATTATGCAGATAACAGAACCGGAAAAATTGATGTCAATACACCACAGCAAGGACTTGATTTGATTACAAATATTGACAATCTTAGCTTTGACACACCTGATAAACCAATGTTTGGAAATACTCAGTTAGACTTAATTACTAACCAACTAAAAACGACCTCTTCGACCTGGAAAATTTTTGCAAGCCAGGTAGTATTTTCATCATTTGTCTACAAACAAACTATTTTGGGAATCTCTTTTCCTTGGCATAGTGCAGCAGGTTGGGATATCTATCCTTTGGAGAGAAAAAAAATCCTGGATACTATAAATCAGTATAATATTAAAAACATGGTGGTTATCAGTGGTGATATTCACGTTGCAATGGCATTTGATATACCAGGCGGACAGACTCCTTACAATCCAACCACTGGTGAGGGCTCAGTAGGAGTAGAGTTTGTTGGAGACAATGTTGTCAACGGTGGTTTATTTGGAGGAATGCAGACTTATATGTATACGAATAATCCCAACTTAAAATATGTTAACCCAAATTCAAATGGATATTTTGTGTTGGATATAACGCCAACTTCTGCGTGTGCAGATTACTGGCAAACAGATTTAAGCGGCTTGCTGAGCCCGACTTTAAAATTATTGGGCACATGGTGTACAAAAGTGAATGAAAATCATCTTAAGCTTTACACCGGTCCAACGTACACCGCAAAAACATACCCGGCGTTGGTACCTTATGCACCCAGAAATAATGGTCTTACAGTCGGCATAAAAAATAAACAGAATCAGGTAGAATTATTAAGTGTTTATCCGAATCCGACAGAAAATTATCTGCGTTTTCAGTATTTTATGAAAATACCTGAATCATTGACAGTGGTTGTTTATGACATATCAGGAAATGAAATCAGAACAGTAGATTTTGGCCCACAGTCAATCGGATTACATCAGGATGCTTTGCAGATAGAAGATTTACCGGCAGCTCAGTATATCATTACTTTCAATACTTCTGACGGAGCTGTTTCAAGAAAATTTATTAAGAATTAGAATTTATTAAACAGGAAACTTCATCCAATTCTTTAATTTCTGATAGATGGCTTTCTTTTGACCCAATGCGTGCTTTTCAATCAGATGCCAGGAAATCCAGCCAAAAAAGATGGAAAGCGGGACGGAAATCAATACCAGCTCTATGGTTGTAAGCTGAAAATAATACATCAATAGTTGTTGCAGCGGAAAACTATAAATGTAGGTTCCGTAAGAAACATCGCCAATTTTTTCTCCAATTGAAGAAATGCCTTTTACGGCACCTGCACCGGCTATAATGACGATTGGCGGAAATAATACATATTGTAATAATTCAAAATAAGATGCCTTCATAAACACAAAAAATAAAATGGAAGACACCACCATCATCGGAATTCTATAAGGGAAAGATTCAATCTTCAGAACAGACAATAAAGAACCCGTCATAAATAATAATGCAAAATGCCACCAGGTATTCAGTGATAGCACACCGATATGCAAATCATTTGGATAATTTCCTAATGCAATTCTTCCAATAAAAAAGCTAACAACTATTACTGCTAAGAAAAGGACCTGCGTTTTTTGTTTTTTCTTTTTTAGAAACATGAATGGAATGATAAACAGATACATCGAAAACTCATAGCCTATTGTCCAGAGTGAACCGTTTACTCCATTTTCCAGAGGATTGGATGCAAACACGCCGTTTATGGTATGCTGAAG
>JBIKPT010000037.1:0-20194 GCA_044357355.1 Chitinophagales bacterium | reverse complement strand
AATACAATGGGGCAGACAAGATAAACTTATAGATATTTCCATGCTGGAGAATTTTAAAAAAATATCCAATCATGAAGTTATAATTTACGAAAGTTGCGGACACTCACCGCAAGAAGAAATTCCGGCAAAATCTGTTGCAGATGCAATGTATTTTCTTTCCAAATAGAATTATGGTACATTTATTGTAATAGTTATAAAATAGATTTTTATGAAGAAAACTTTTATGTTACTAATATTGTCATGTGTTTTCACCACATCCGTTTTTACCGCATTTGCGCAAGGCGGAGCTAATAAGGCTTACACAGTTAATAACCTTTCGCCGGAATTAAATGAAATAACAGAGAATGTTAAAAAAGAAGCCAAGCTGAATCCGGATCAATTTACCAAATTTAAAAATGATTACGTGCTATTCCTGAATGAAAATGCCAAACCGAATGCCAATACGCAAGGCTTATTCTTTTTATTAGGAATGAAATTCAGAGGTTATATGAATGAAGCGCAGTTTGCCACGGTGTCAAAAATGGTGAAAGACGGAAAGTTAAATCCTCCGGGAACAAAAACTGACCTTGCGGCACAAGCAGCTAAACCACCTGTTGCACCAATAGCATTTAAAAAACCAGATGGCGGAAAATTGCCACCTGCCGTTACCAATCAGTCAAATGTGACAGCAATATTTCAACAATTGGAATCCTTTATGAAAATCTCACCGGAAAAAGCGGCTCAGGTGGTGCCGGTTTTAAAAGATTATGACCAGCAGTTGACTAAAATAAAAAAAGAAAATGCCGGCAATGATGGAAAGATAAAACAACTTACAGATGCTTTGAACGGAGAAGTGGTTCCTAAGCTTAAGATGCATATGACCGATCAGCAAATCGGCACATTAGTAGTAGCATTAGGACTGCAAGAAAATATCTTGAGCGGCAAAAATATTTCACCGGATCAGAAATTATTTATGGATAACATCAGAAATCAATATGGATTGAATGATGTACAAACCATGTCTGTAATTTTGGTATTGGTGCAAGGAAAAATCAGAGGTGATGCAATCGGATTAATGTCAAAAGTAAATCCTCAGCAAGCAGGTCAGGAATTTATAATACTAATGCAGGATTTGGACGGACAGTTGAAGTCTTCGTTAAATAATGATCAGTATATTAAAGTAAAATCGGATATTGAAAAATTAATTAAAGGGCAGAAGTTATAGTTGTCAATTGACAAATTTCAGTTTTGATAAAATTACTGGCAGCGTTCTTGTGAACGCTGCTTTTTTTATAGCAAAACTTTATGTGCGACATGCTGTTCCGAAGTTTCGGAATTGTTTCAGCATCTGATTAGTAATAAATGCTGTTCTATTTTTGAAATGTCTTAATGATGTCCACTACTTTTTCAGCAGATGTATTCCAGTCAAAATAAGTTGCCCTTATTTTCCCTTTAGCAATTAAATCGTTTCGTAGCACATCATTAATAATCAGTTCGTTCATGGCTGCTGCAATCTCAATGGTATTGTCTGGTTGGACGAGTAGGGCAGCATTTCCTGCCACTTCAGGCATGGCACTGACATTAGAGCAGATAACTGGTATGCCTAAACTCATTGCCTCAATAATTGGAATACCAAAACCTTCAAACAAGCTTGGATAGACTAAACCAAAAGATTGTTGCATTAACTGAATTAAATCCGCACGTTCAATTTTATCTATCCAGATGACCTCATTTTTGAATTGCATTTTTTTATAAAAAATTTCCAGTTCCTTGTTCATCCAGGCTTTTCTGCCAACAATAACTAATTGATGTGCATGAGAATAAGATGTTTTAAACTGTTCAAACGCTTTTAATAAACCCAACACATTCTTTCTCGGATGCACCGCACCAACGAAAATAAAGTAAGGTTTTCTGGTCGATAGTCGATAGTCGATAGTCGATAGATTTATTTCAGTATTCGATTGACCATTGACTAATGACCATTGACTGCTCTCAAATCCATTATAAACCACTTCAATTTTTTTCGCTTCAATGTTGTAAGTAGAGATAATATCTTGTTTAGTATACGCAGAAACAGCGAGGATTTTTGCTGCTTTTTCACAGTGTTTTGGTGTGAAGTAGCGATAAAATTTTCGCACTAAAACAGGAACATGTTCCGGAAAATGTTCAAAGCCCAAATCGTGTGTAGTGATAATTTGAGGAACAGATGTATTCAGGCTCGCAAATCCGTCAGGTGAAATAAACAAGTCGATATTGTTTTCTTGCAGCACTTTAGGAACGGATTGCTCAAACCATAAGTACCACAAAATCGGATGCCGTGCCGGTGGATGAACAACAATTGGCGTTACATTTTTTTCAAAAATAAATGCTGAGGAATAAGCTCTGTCAAACAGAAAAAAAAATTCGTGTTCCGGCATCAGCTGCACCACACGTTTAAAAATTTCCTGCGTGTATATACCAATGCCTTCCAGTTTGCCTGACAATAAAAAGCGCGTATTTACAGCAATTTTCATATTGGTAACATAAATTCAGTTATAAACACTTGCCGGCACTTATAAACAGTTATTCACACGTGTCGAAAGATAAGATTTTCAATGCATTTTATATTAGATTGAATTACTTAACTTTGAAAAAAAATACACACTATGAGATTTGTGGTTTCCTCAGCGCAACTATTAAAAAATTTGCAAAAAATCAGCGGCGTTATCAGTACGAATACGGTATTGCCAATTTTAGAAGATTTTCTGTTTGATATTCAAAAGAATAAATTAACAATTACTGCTACGGATTTAGATACAACGATGTCAGTTGGCATGGAAGTGGAATCTAAAGAAAATTTTAAAGTAGCCATTCCAGCACGAATTTTGTTAGACAGTTTAAAAGCATTGCCGGAACAGCCGATTACTATTGCAGTTGATGAAACGACCAATGGTATTGAAATTACTACAGATAACGGTAAATATAAATTAAGCGGCGAAAACAGTGCCGATTTCCCGAAAGAACCAACGGCTGATGGCGTAGATGAAGTAAAATTAGCTTCTTCTATCTTAAATAAAGGTGTTTCTAAAACCTTGTTCGCTGTAAGTAACGACGAATTGCGTCCTGCAATGACAGGTGTGTTTTTTCAGTTAGACGACAACGGAATTACTTTTGTGGCAACCGATGCACACAAATTGGTGAAATATAATAGAAATGATGTGAAAGGCGGAAATGCTTCTTTCATCGTTCCTAAAAAAGCGCTGAACTTATTAAAAGCAGTAGTGCCGAATAACGATACGGAAGTTTCTGTACAATTTAATAAATCAAATGCGTTTTTCAGTTTCGACAATATTCAATTAATCTGTCGTTTGATAGATGCAAAATATCCGGATTACAACGCGGTTATTCCAAAAGAAAATCCGAATTTGTTATCCGTTCAAAAAGATGATTTCTATTCATCTTTAAGAAGAACCTCTATATTTTCTAACAAAACCACGCATCAGGTGGTGTTAAAAATGGCAGGTGCCGAATTAACGGTTTCTGCACAGGATTTAGACTTTTCTAATGAGGCATCAGAAAAATTAGCTTGCGACTATCAGGGCAATGCCATGGAAATCGGATTTAATGCGAAATTTTTGCTGGAAATGTTAGGTGCTTTAGATAGCAGCGACATCAATATCGAATTGTCAACGCCTAATCGTGCAGGTATCATTCGTCCCACAGAAAAAGACGAAGCAGAAGATTTACTGATGCTGGTAATGCCGGTGATGTTGAATAATTAAGCATTCTATAACTGCTACTGAAGTATCAGTTGCAGCTTTTTCTATAAACCAACTAAATAAAAATGAAAATCCACGACGTAAGTCGTGGATTTTTTGTGTTATCAAAGCAACTAAGATTTTCTCTTTTTCGGCGACCATCTTACCTTTTCAAAATCCTTAATCTGGTCGTCCAGAATGATAATGCCTTCATTTTCTAATAACTGTTGCATCATGGTTGGTGAACCAAAATGATGTTTGCCGGTCAGCAATCCGTTTCTGTTAACGACGCGATGTGCTGGAACAGTAGGTGATACATTGTGTGCATTGTTCATGGCATATCCAACCGTTCTCGCAGAGCCTTTGGTGCCTAAATATTCGGCAATATCACCGTAGGACATCGCTCTTCCTTTCGGAATTTTGCGTACCAGCGCATATATTTTCTCATAAAAATCACTCATGCAGAATTTTTTTTCTACCGCTAAAGTATAGATTTTATTGATAGCTTGACCCATATTAAAGTCTGGTTTCTAAAAATAATTAAATTTTTTTTAAGAAAGTGTTGACAAATCCAAAAAAGCATACTACCTTTGCTTTACATAAAAACCCAGTGCCATGTTAAAACCCTTAACTCTCATGGTGCGTGTAATAGCAATTTTATCAATAACAATTGTACAAGCGCAACCGACTTTTAAAAGTAGTATGCTCTGTTATATCAGCGCAGACAATACTTCACATAAAATAGATGCTCAGCTAACACAAGCTGACCCTTACACTATTACCTGCAGCTACAGTGATGTTGCAGCTGCAATACCCATATTTATACAGTTTAGCTGTGAAGGCGGATCTTCATTAGTAACGGTGGATATTCATGTCACGGATGGTGTTCATCAGCAGAAAATCAGTAAAGATATTCAGGTTAACACCAACAGAAAATTATATGAATTGCCGGTGCTGGCATACGTGCAGGATGCTATTATACAGACCGGAAATGCAAGAATCAGCTCTATTGTTTTTTCTAACAATATGAACACACAGGTTTTGCTTTCAGAAGTCAATTTTTCCAATAGTACCAGTAACTATGAAGTGAAACTAAATCAGATTTTCACGGTAGATTTATCTAGTCAGGTGATGAAATCTTACTACATAAAATCCGGTGCTTTCAAAGATGTAAACATAAATTTATATAAATCAAACGGTGAGTTTTCACAGAAATTAAGCAAGACATTAATCAACGGTGATAATTTTATTCAGTTTGATGAACTGCCGCTGCAACCATCTAAGTATGTAGTGGTGATTACAGAAAATGACCCCAATGCAAAGAAATCCTCCAACGCCAAAATAACAGACATGTATTGATAATCCAAAAATGAAAATTTAACTAGTCGGGGGACAAGACCTTATTCTAAGCTGTAACAGGTGCGGAGTAAGGTCTATCTTTTTTTTTATGCAGATTGAATTTCTTCTGTGGAAGCTTCCGGTGTTTTTACAATCGGCTCCTCTTCTTTGAAAAATTTCTTTTGAAAAATCAGGATAATAAATACACCAACCGTTATACAGGCATCTGCCACATTAAAAATAAACTGAAAGAATTCAAAATATTTGCCACCGAAAAATGGAATCCAGTTTGGAAGTATGCCTCTATAGATAGGAAAATAGAACATGTCCACCACTCTTCCGTGAAACCAGCTGGCATAACCGCCGCCTTCAGGAAATAATGTAGCCACCTGACCTTCGCTGTGAGAAAAGAATTGACCGTAAAAGATACTGTCGATGATATTGCCTACCGCACCGACCAGAATTAGAGAGAGTGCAAATACAAATCCTTTCGATGATTTTTTGTCTTTTATTTGCTGCGCAAGATAATAAGTAATAAAAGCAACCGCTATGATACGGAACAACGTAAGCAAAAATTTACCTATACCAGCACCAAAGCTCATTCCAAATGCCATTCCTTCATTTTCTACAAAGTGAATACGCGCCCAATTGCCGATATACAGAAACTCTTCACCACTTTTCATGGTTAGTTTAACCCATATTTTTGACGCCTGATCAATAATCAGTGAAAGTATAATCGTTGCAACAGCAATAGCTTTTTTACTCATGATGGTATCTTAAAAATTAAAGCCAATAAAGATAAATGTCTTTATTGGCTTTATAATGATTACTTATTTACAATAAGATTATTTTTTCTCCAGTTTTTTCCCTTCCACACTCAATGTTGCATGAGGAACGACCATTAATCTTTCTTTAGGAATTAATTTTCCGGTTTCACGGCAAATGCCATATGATTTATTTTCGATACGTACTAAAGCACTTTCCAAATGCGATATTAATTTTTGCATACGCACTACAATCTGGTTCATGTTTTCTCTTTCAGAGGTCATAGAGCCATCGTCAATGCTGGCAAATTGAGTTTCCGATTCAGAAGTGTTTTTTATTTGATCAGTATAAAAGTCTATTTCTTCTTTTGCTTTTGCAATTTTTTTCAGAATAACTTCCTTGAAAATAGCTAAGTCTGCATCTTTGTATCTGGTGACAGTAACATCCATTAATGGTTTCACGTCATGGCTGTGTCGTTGCGAAGATATCTGATGCGCCATTTCTACCGGTGTTTTTTGAATAGGTTTTGCAACAGGCTTTGGTGATGGTGTTTTTACTTCAGGAGCTGGAGCTGCTTTTTTGGGAGCAGCTTTAACTACTGGTTTTGGTGCCGGTTTTTCTGCCACCTTGGGTGCCACTTTTTTCGGAACTTCTTTAATCACTGCTTTTTTAGCAGGTGCTTTTACAGGTGCTTTTGCTACTACTTTGGGAGCTGGTTTAACGGCTGCTTTTTTTGGTGCAGGTTTTGCCACTACTTTCGGTTTTGCTTTAGCCACTACTTTCTTTGCTACAGGTTTAGCTTTAGCGACTGGTTTTACCACTTTTTTAGCGACTGGTTTTACCTTTACCACTACTTTTTTAGCTGTAGGTTTAGCTTTGGCTACCGGTTTCACCGTTTTTTTAGCAGGAGCGGCTTTTTTTACAACCTTTGCCGGTGCCTTTGCCGGAACTTTTGCAACCGCTTTTTTAGCAGGTGCTTTTTTGGGTGCAGGTTTAGCTACTGCTTTTTTAGCAGGCGCTTTTTTAGGTGCGGGTTTTGTTTTCTTAATCACTTTTGCCATCTTCTACACTTTTTGAATGAGTAATTTTAATAGTTCTCCGTTGATATCAAACTCTTTAGCATCAGACAGATCCTCTGTAAACAAAATATCGGTAGCTAAAGTTTCGTTGCAAATATATTCTTTATAACTATTCAAAACATCACTGAGAACCAATTGATTTTGCACATGTAATATGATGTTGTCAGTAACTTCGTAATCTGACTCTTTTCTTTCGGTTTGTATTTTGTTTACTATCTCTCTTGCAAAACCTTCATTTTTCAATGCTTCCGAAATATGTATATCCAAGGCTACCGTAATACCATTGTTGCTTGCTACCAACCAGCCTTGAATATCATCTGAGCTTATTTCTACTTCTTCCAGTAAAATATGGAATATTTCACCTTCTACTTGTATGTCAATGGTGCCATTTTGTTCCAGTTGAAGTATTTCATTGTCAGCCAGGTTGCTGATTATATCAGAGGCCATTTTCATTTTGCCGCCTAATTTTTTGCCCAGTAATTTGAAATTAGGTTTCACTTTTTTAGAAATAATTCCGGATGTATCGCTGATATATTCTATTTCTTTCACGTTTACTTCAGCCAAAATCAATGATTTTACCAGATCGACTTGTTCAATAAATATTTTGTCGATTGCAGGAATTAATATTTTCTGCAAAGGCTGACGTACTTTTATTTTCGTCTTTTTTCTTAAAGAAAGCACCAGAGACGATATTTCCTGCGCCCATTCCATGCGTTGTTCCAGGTCTTTGTCGATGAGTGCGTCATCGGAAATTATTAAATCTGACACATGAATGGATGCATTAGTGGCCAGTAAAGTCTGCCAGAGCCAATCACTAAAATAAGGTGCAATCGGGCTCATCAACTGTACGACCACCTGTAAACATTCGTGCAAGGTTTCAAAGGCAGCTTTTTTATCCTGGGATAATTCGTTGCCCCAGAAACGTCTTCTGCATAAACGAACATACCAGTTAGATAAATGCTCGATGACAAATTCTTCCACTGCACGGGCTGCTTTAGTAGGCTCGTAGTCGTCATACGCTGCCGTCACTTCAATAATCAAGCTGTGCAGTTTTGAAATCACCCAGCGGTCAATTTCTGTGCGTTCAGCTAACGGAGTGGAATTATTTTTATCAATAGTGAAGCCATCTATATTCGCATAAATGGCGAAAAAATTATACGTATTGTATAGTGTGCCGAATAATTTCCTGGATGTTTCCGCCAATCCTTCTTCGTCAAATTTCAAATTGTCCCACGGCTGAGAATTGGAAATCATATACCAGCGAGTTACGTCTGCTCCATATTTATCCAGGGTGGCAAAAGGGTCAACTGTATTGCCTTTAGATTTAGACATTTTGTTGCCGTTTTTGTCTAATACCAACCCATTTGACATAACATTTTTATAAGCAACGGAATCAAACAACATCGTTGCAATAGCATGTAAGGTATAAAACCATCCTCTTGTCTGATCCACACCTTCTGCAATGAAATCAGCAGGAAAGGATTGTGCGAATGTTTCTTTGTTTTCAAACGGGAAATGCCATTGCGCATAAGGCATCGCGCCGCTATCGAACCAAACATCAATGAGGTCACTTTCCCGTTTCATAGGTTTTCCGGAAGCGGAAATAAGGATGATATCATCAACAAATGGTTTATGTAAATCCAGTTTCTCCGATAATTTTTCTTTGTTTAACAGTCCTGCGTCCACTGCTTTTTGCATTTCAGCATATAATTCTTCCACAGAACCTATACAGATTTCTTCTTCATTGTCTTCAGTTCGCCAAATGTTTAATGGTGTTCCCCAATAGCGTGTTCTGGATAAATTCCAGTCAACCAGATTTTCCAGCCATTGTCCGAATCTGCCGGAGCCGGTGCTTTCCGGTTTCCAGTTAATGGTTTTATTAAGTTCTACCATACGCTCTTTTACGGCAGTTACCCGAATAAACCAGGAATCCAGCGGATAATAAATAATCGGTTTGTCGGTGCGCCAGCAGTGTGGATAGGAGTGTTCGTATTTTTCTATTTTAAATGCCCTGTTTTCCTGTTTCAGTTTAACAGAAATATCTATATCAACAGAAATATAATTAGGTTCGTTTTTGTAGTCTTTGACAAATCTGCCGGAAAATTCTCCGACACCGTCAATAAATTTACCTTCTCTGTCTACCAGTGTTAAGGCTCCAATGCCATTTTCACCGGCTACTTTCATGTCGTCAGCACCAAAACTCGGCGCGATGTGTACGATACCGGTACCATCAGAAGTAGTAACAAAATCACCTGCAATTACTTTAAACGCGTCCCCTTCAATGTTGTCTTTCGTGTTTGCTTCAAACGGTAATAATTGTTCATAGCGAATACCTACTACATCTTTTCCTTTAAAAGTACCTAAAACCTGATAAGGTAAATTTTTGCCATCTTTCTGATAGGTTGTGAAGTCTTTATTTTCATTTTCCGGCTGAAAATATTTTGTCATCAATTCTTTCGCCAGTATAATGTTGACTTCTAAGTGTGTGTATGGATTAAATGTTTTTACTAAAACGTAATCAATCTTTGCACCAACTGCTAATGCTGTGTTAGATGGCAAGGTCCATGGTGTGGTTGTCCAAGCCAAAAAGTAATAGTCACTATTTTTATCTGCAAACAATTGACTATCGACTATCGACTGTTGACTAATTTTAAACTGAGCAACAGCAGAAGTGTCTTTCACGTCTTTATAGCAGCCTGGTAAATTTAATTCGGCAGAACTCAATCCTGTTCCGGCTGCCGGTGAAAATGGCTGTATTTTGTAGCCTTTATAAAGCAGGTCTTTCTTGTGTAATTCTTTTAAAATCCACCAGACGCTTTCAATATAATTGTTTTCAAATGTGATATACGGATTATCCAGGTCCACCCAGTAGCCCATTTTTTGAGTCAGGTTGTCCCAAACATCTTTAAATTTCATTACTTCTTCGCGGCATTTCTGATTGTATTCCGCTACAGAGATTTTGGTGCCGATATCTTTTTTAGTGATACCTAGCATTTTTTCAACTTGTAGTTCAACTGGTAAACCATGTGTGTCCCAGCCGCCTTTTCGTTTTACCTGATAACCTTGCAGTGTTTTGAAACGGCAGAAAATGTCTTTAATGGTACGGGCTAATACATGGTGAATGCCCGGAAGTCCATTGGCACTGGGAGGTCCTTCATAGAACACAAACTGCGGTTTCCCTTCCCGCGAGGAAATGCTTTGATCAAAAATGTGCTGAGATTGCCAGAAAGCAGCAATCTCCTGTTCTATTTGTGTCTGTGTACTATTTTTTACTTCTCTGTATTGCTTTGCGTTCGACATATCGTTCTCCTTCAAAAAAATTTGCGCAAAGATACGAAAAAGCGCTATAAATAGTAAGGTTTGCTCGTTAATATATTCGTGCATTCTCATATAAATTGCATAGATTTGGACTGGTATTCTGATGAAAAATCAAATAGACTCATTTATGTGTAATAAATATATATTTAATTGTTTGAAAATTTATTATTTTGAAAAGAATGTTTGTATCGGATAATTATCATTTGCATAAACTAATCACCCTTTTTTTGGCAGTGTTTTTTTTGGGTGCTGATGCCCAGAATTTGCCGTTAGGTACCTGGACGGCACATTTGCCATTGCAAAATGCAACATCACTTTGCCAGAGCAAAAATTATGTATATGCCGCTTGTGGAAATGGTGTGATTGGCGTGGATGTTGAAAATAATTTTTTGGAAAAATATACGAAGGTGAGTGGTTTGGCTGAGGTTTTCACCACTCAGGTGGGATATGACACCGTTACTTCAACACTAATCATAGCTTACACTAATTCCAATATTGATTTAATACAAAACGGAAAAATTACCAATCTTCCTTATTTGAAAAATGCCAATATAGCGGGTGATAAAAATGTCTATCACATTTTTTGTGTAAATGGAATTGCTTATCTGGCTACCGGATTTGGTTTGATGAAAATTAATCTTACGAATCAGGAAATTGCAGAGACTTACATCTTTAGCGATGGATTGATAACCTATAAGGTGAATGCAGTTTGGGCAGATGAAAACAATATTTACTGTGCCACCACAAAAGGTGTACTATCCGGTATAATTTCACCTTCTGTCAACTTATTAAACTTTAATAACTGGACGCAACAGTCTGCCGGAATACCTCAAACAGAAGCCAGTGCCGTTACTCAATTTCAAAATAAAATAATAGCGTCCGTTGGAAATTCATTGTATCAGAATGATGGTGTTTCCTGGAATAATATTTTTAGTGAAGCCGGTTGGGTTACCAGGCATTTAAATAATTCTTTTGGCCAGTTGCTGATAGCTCAACAGAAATTAGCGGGAAATGATGTCGTTGACAATCGTATTGGAAAATGGAACGGCGCTTCGTTTTCTTTCTTTGGCGGCAGTTCCGGTATTGCCTTTCCTTTGCAAATTTTGCAGGACGCCACCGGTGATATCTGGTATGCTGATTTATTCCGTGGATTGACGCATCAGCAAGGCGGAAATTTCAATCCGATTTTCCCGAATGCACCGCCGAGAATTTCCTCTAAAGAAATGGAATATCTGAATGATGAATTGTGGGTAGCCTCATCGGATATCAGAGACGGCTGGAATCCGGCATTCAATAAAAACGGTATTTATATCTGCAAGGATTATAACTGGGATAACCTGAGTATTTTCAATACACCAACGCTGGATTCCTTTTTTGACATCGCCGTGGTAAAAACCATACCGCAGGAAAATAAGATTGTGTTTGGTTCTCAAATGGGAATTTTAGTATATAACGTTTCTGACAAAACTTTTCTCATTAATAAATTTCGTCCGAATGCCTCCAATCCAAGTGAAAAAATCTTCCGGATAACCGGAGCTGATTTGGATGCTGACGGAAATGTCTGGCTTTCAGACACCTATTCAAATGTGCCTGTCGTATGCAGAAAGCCTGATGGAAGTTATACGTATTTCAGTTCCGGATTTTTAAACGGAAAACTCGTGAAAGATATATTAGTGGATGATTTTAATCAGATATGGATTGCCAAAGGAGATGCCGGTGGCGGACTTACGATGCTGAATTACGGAAATGATATTGACGATAAATCGGACGATCAATACTTCAATTTTACGACCGGAAGCGGCTTTGGAAACTTACCGGCCAATAATGTCATCTGCATGGCTAAAGATAAAGACGGTGTCATCTGGTTAGGAACAGAACAAGGTATAGGTGTGATTTCCTGTGCCGGTTTTGTGACTGAAAATGCCTGCGAAGCCGAACAGATTTGTATAGACAGAAAAGACGGCAGCGGGTTTTGCGATAATTTACTGGAAGACGAGATCATCAATTGTATTAAAGTGGATGCTGCTAACCGGAAATGGATTGGAACCAACAACGGTTTGTTTCTGGTGAGTGCCGACGGTCAAAAAACAATCAATTATTTCAGCGAAATCAATTCACCATTGTTGTCAAATTATGTTCGCTCGTTAGCCATCAATCCGGAAAACGGAGATTTGTTTATCGGAACCGGTAAAGGAATTTGCAGCTACCGTGCAGATGCCACCGAAACAACCGATAAAACAGAAGAGCCATTCGTATATCCAAATCCGGTTCGGGAAGATTACGACGGCCCGATTGCCATCAAAGGCATTCCGAATAACTGTAATGTGAAAATTGTTGATTTGAGCGGAAATTTAGTGTATGAGACAACCGCTCTTGGAGGACAGGCGGTGTGGGATGGCAAACTCATCAATGGGGAGCGAGCGGCCACGGGCGTGTATTTTGCCTTGTGTAAAGGTAATGGCAAAAAGGAAATCGCTAAGCTGAAGTTTGTGCTGATGCATTGAATCCGTATAGACACAGCAATCCTTACATAAACGATTGCTTACGCATTGCTCGAATTTTATTTTTAATCTTTCTAATGCTTCCAAACAGCACTATAAAGAAACAAGTGAGAGTAGCAGTCAATACCTCTGCAAAGGTAGTTTTACACCTTGGAAACAGCTCAAAGTAATCCGATTTAAAATAAACGATCATAGCAGATAAGAAGGTATATGTGAAATAATATACCATAAAAGAAGCGAGTGCACATCTTGTTATGACAACAGGCTGTTTTTTGAAGATTTGCTGATAAAAAATGCAACACAAGTGAGTGATGAAGATACTGCCAGCTATATGTACTGCCAGTACCCGAAGGGCGAAAATAGGTTGCAAGTAAATAGAGTAGACAAAAAATAAGAAAGTAAACAATAGGCTGCTGACAATTAACAGGGATACTTTAAAAGGATGGCTGAATCTTGACATAGTTATTTATTATTATTAGGTAAGTTAATGTTTTATTCCGACGGCTAAACATCATATTGTATGTGTCTTTTAGAGAGGTGGTAGGATAGTCTGCGGGCTTCCATATATCTTTCACTTTCATATTCCATGTTATCCATCTCTTCAGAAGAAATCGTTCTGTACTTTTCAAAGGTAGGCCAGTAATACTGATTAAAGATCTCTATAAACTCAATGATGTTGTTGAAATGGCGCTTATCCACCAATAAATCAACGCGATCATTCAGGCGGTACAGATCTTCAGTAACTTTCTTTTTAGTACTAAAATACACATCGACAAACCCCATCAGTATATTCCTGCCCAGTTCTTCCTGCGCAACCAGCCAGCCCAACACTTGCCGTTCTTTATTGTCTGATTTCTTAATCTGTTCAAGCTGAAGTAATGCGTTTCTGGCGGCAGGATTACATACATAAACTTCTATCAGTGATTGTATATTTTCATACAGCAAAGAAAATGATCTTTGCTTGCTGAGCGCCAGTAAGATATCGATCGAGTCATAAAGTGCGCGATGTTTACTCAGCCAGCTTATAGCCATCTCCGGCTCTATAATGTTGTTTTCTGTGTGTAGTATTTCCTGGAAGGCCAGATTACACTTACTTATTTCCAGCAAGTATTGCACATCAGGTATAAAATCTGCTTCCTCATCCCGGTCAATAAATATTCTGACAAACGTATCTGATAGAATTGCAGCTTCTGTCGCGAAATCACCGCAATAATAGATATCTAACATTTCGGTATTATTGCCTTCAATAATCAAGTCGAGGTGTACCGCTGAATGATTGCCAACGAATGCGTAGCCAGGGCATCCTTTGTGGCACTGTTCGTTGGCACAGTTGCCCCTTACTATCCTTAATTCCGTATCGCCTTTTAATTTAAACTGACGAATGACTTCACTTAGTTTTTCTACAAACACTTCTTTTGTCGCGTCCTGGTAAGTTCTGGTATCATCGAGTACCAGAGCTGCCATGTCTGCGTCCAGTTTAGAGAGGTAATACAGAAAGGCTTGTCTTGGATTCCTGGGGATGTGTTGGGTATCCGTATTCTGGTAGATCTGCAGTTGCATAGTTGCTATGGATATTATGGTGTTATTAAAATACAGGGTTCTGATGTCAGGTGGCCAATTAAACAGAAAACTTATAACACAAAGGCAGTCTGTTTTGTACCGTTTATTCGTTCAATAGCTTAAAATGGGAAATCCGTAATATCTTCTCCGGTTTTCAGATCAAAGTCATTTATATAAACTCTATAAGACGGTATATTCTCTTGCTGATGATGGTCTCTTCTTAAGTTCTCACACTCATATATATTTTCCACTATTCCATCTCTGGTGCTGATAACAAGCGGTATGAAATAGGGTGTTTTTTTACCTGTAAAAATATACCCTTTTTTACCTTCCAGCATACAGTTATCCACACAGCACGAACTGCTCCAGGCATCCAGTTCGTCGTTATGATTGAGTTTAAAAATGGCGAACGCAAGTTCCAGCTTTTCCAGAAAGACTTTTTTGGGCAACCCCTGATAAGGTTTATCCTCCAGTATAAGCTGCAGCATGTCAATATCCATCTTTTGTATAAAATGTCGGACGGCCTCCACTTGTGTTTTTAGGCCGTACATAACCTCTGTGTGAATCAGTTGTTCTTTTTTCATAGTTTGTTGCTTATTGTATTTGTTGTGTCAAAGCTATTATTTAATGGTGCATTCTATCTGCACAGTAAGCTATTTGTGCATAAAAATACAGGATTAGCTGTGCGTGTACTACACACAGCTATTTCCAGTGAACATAAATTGTCTAAATGAATGGAGGTTTTGTAGTTTCAGTTGGAAAAAACCCTTAGTTATAAAGTATTTTCAGGTTCCAGTTGTTGCAGGCCCGGCTTATTTTACTGCGTAGGAGCCCAATACCGGGAGATTGCTTACAACGGTATTTTGTGTGATAATAGCCGCTTCGCCTTTTTTAGCCAGGTAGGCCAGCATGGGTACTAAGAAGGTTCCTAAGCCAACGCCCAAGCCAACGCCTAAGACTTTTCCCTTTAGACTTTTTCCTTCTTTGCTGTATTTTCCGTTTATTTTTAGCAACTGACCGTCTACTGCATTTACTCCGAGAAATTGTACTTCAATATTTCCCGGTTTTCCAACGCCCGATCTTTTGGTTCGCTCGATATTAAATTTCACGGGGGTGCCTTGTTTGATGATTACTTTCCCGGTGTTGTCTGTTACATCATGTGCGACCTGAATAGAGGCAGGATTTTGATTTTCACTGGAGATTTCATCTACGACGACCACATCAATCAGGGTGCCATTGGATACATTAAGATTGTTTTGTGCGAATACGCCCAGATAAGAGCAGAGTGTAACGACTAAAGCGATTTTTTTCATACTGTTTTTGATTTAATTGGTTATTAATGGTATAAAGATAATCCGAAATTGAGCTGACATTCAATTTCTGCAAGGTTGCAATAAGTTTATTTATTAATGGATTACAATAGTTGTTAAAATTAGAACGGGTTTAAATAACCATACCCAAAATCCGGTTCAGATATAATTTTTCTTAAGCCAGAACCGTCTGTATTGCAAGTATAAATAGATCCATTATATGTAGTTGGATTAGTGTCAGTTGCAGAAAATATTATCTCACTTCCATCCGGTGTAATTGCAACATCACCAGCTAATTTTTCCCCGCTTGGTAGGATAATAGGCACTACAACATTGTTAGTCCCATCTATGTTACAAATATTTATGGAAGCTATTTCAGTGGAACCTACTTCTTTAATTTTAAAATAGACCAATTTATTTTGCTGGGTAGTGTTGTTAATTCTCGCATTAGCTTCTTTCTGGCAGCTTACCTGAAACAGCATAATGGATGCAGCGAATAAGAAAAGAACGATAGAGCTTAAGAGTAGTTTTTTCATAGTTTTATTTTTTTTTATGTTTATTGAATAAGTTATCGTTTGTAAAAATAGCTGTGATCGTCCTTACTTCTCGTTTTCTGCAACCTTGCAATCGGTATATTATTGTAACAGGCATCTGGGTAATGCGATTTTTTTCGGACCACCGTTCACTCCGTGGATGTAGTAGAAACGTGCCTGAGGCTCCGGGAGTACCTTACGGAAGGCTGCTCTGATTCTGGAGCACTGTATGCTGATGTTGGGCTTCGTCACATCAACCAGTTCATCGATGGCTTTTTCGATTTCTTTCTTATCGTACCGGTTCGTTACTTTATTGTATAATTGCAGCAACTCTTTCCTGTATTCATACAGCTGTTTATACCGGATGCCTTCCGGGTATCGTAAAAATAAGAGATAAAGCGCCTTTGAAAGCGGATACATTTTTACTTCTGCATGCGCACATCCCGGCAGAAAAATTCTATAGTGTTTATCTATGCGAATCGGGCTTAATGGTATGTCGGATTTATTTTCAGGCATTGTCTCGTTTTACTCTTCCGGCTTCAGTTGCGCATCTCCCTATGGAAATCGGTGCAGAGATATCTATCTGAAAAAATGTATATCTCTAATTAAAATGTAAATATATAAGCAAATAAAGTGGATGACGAATTACTGCAAGGTTGCAGAATTGTCGGAGTCCAAACGCAGTAAGTTGCCGGGGTCAGTAAGCCAAATGCCTTTGCTCCGTGCTGAGGGCAATTTTCTTGGGAGCTCCGTTTTGTCCATCGATGTAGTAATGCTGTGCAATGGATTCCTCCATCACTTTCCGGAAAGCTGCCCGGATACGGGAGCACTGCATATTGATATTGGGTTTGGTCATATCCACCAGGTCTTTGATGGCACGTTCTATCTCTTTTTTATCCGTTTGGTTGCTCAATTTATTATAAATGTCAGACAGCTCCTGTTTGTACTCAAACAATTCTTTAAACCGGATACCTTCCGGATGCTTCAGGAACAATAAATATAAGGCCTTGGGTAATGCATGCAGCTTAATTTCGATGTTGCCAAACTCCGGTAAGGTAATTTTATAGTGTTTGTCGACAACAATCGGACTGAGTTGGATAGATGCTTTCTTCGGAATGGGGTTGTTTAGCAGCGGTTTCAGCTGAGCGAGCAATTGGGGATTATTAACCTGTAACTGCTGCACCAGGTATATAAACAGACTGGCCAGCATCTCTTGTTTTCCTGTTTGGAGGATGGCGTCTAGCTTTATCTTTAGTTCTTCCGTATCCTGCTTGCCGGCCACCTCAAAAAGTGCATCGGCATCGTACTGATACTTGTCTATTTGTAAAGCACCTTCCGCTTCTGCGGATCGCTCTTCTTCCTCATATAATTTTTTCAGCTCTACCTTTTCAATACTGCCATCTCCAATGTTCTCCAGGCTGAACAACATATCTATGGAAGAAGACCCTGGACTTTTTCTTACCCGGTCAACATAATACCGGAAAAAAGCATCCAGTTCTTCTTCGTCTTTACAGGCGTCTAAAGGCCTGCATACATAACTAAACCAATCTCCTCTTAAAGAGACATCCAGCAAGCGAACCAGTGCGGGTTTTTTAAAATAAGGAAGATCCAGCTCTCTCAGTAAATTTACATAAATAGTGGATGCGTTGATCTGTTGTAAGAGCTGCTGTGCTGCCGCGGTCAGCGCAGCATCTTCCAGCGCATACAATGCCGGAAACTGATACCGCAAAAAGGTTAATAATTGCGGACTCAACGCCATATCTGCCTCAACCACTGCCGGCAAATAAATCAATTGTTTGTCAATCGTAGCAAACAACGTATTCAGTTCCGGTAAATGCCTTCGTATATAATTATCCAAAAGCGTGTCTGGTTTGTCTTGGATCAACAAAACTGTATCTGCAGAAAGCAGGCTGTTACCTTTCGGAGAATAGTGATAGTATTGAACGTTCTTCTTAAGATTGGATAGGGTATGAATGCTGTATCTGCCAAAGGGTGTTTGAGTTGAATAGGGGGCATGACCTTCCCGTGCCCATAGTTCTATGCTGCGGAATGGAGAAGCTGAAGTTGGAAAACCGAGCGTTGCTGCTGTTACACATTCTTCAGGCGTGGAAACTACGATGAGCGAATTATATAATTGAATATTATCCTCCTCTAGAATGGCGGAGAGGTCAGATAGATTTTGCAGTTGAATCCATTTTCTAACCCAACTTTTTTGTTGTAAATCCTCCAATACAGCAATTTGCGCCGTTGTATAATCCGTATGACTATAAATATAAACAGGCACCTCACAGCTGGCACAATGGGTAAGAAAAGCAGCAACATCCTCCCTGTCTATAAACAGGAATTCCGTTTTTATTTCCTTGCGTGTGCCTGTTTCCCGTTCCAGAAAAAGATCGCCAAAACTTAAGAGACGTTGTGTGAGCCATTCTTCTGTTTCCTTATATTTTTTTAAGAGATGGGCAATTCCTAAGATGATAAATAATATTGGAATGAGCGGTATAAGAATTAGTAAGGATATTATCCTTTTCCATAATTGGACATCTGCAAAACTATCTTTTTTGTACTCAACGATATTGTATATATCTTCCTCTTTCAGTTCCGGCATAGCTACCCCTTTGAGCACATATCCTTTATATAAGGTAAGGATACGCTCATCCAGGGGCAGGAATACAGCTTTGTGTAGAGGGGTGGACATTTAGGAGTAAAACTTTAAAAATAAACTTCAGTGTCTTCGTCGGTAACGCGCTCGCTGACAACGTTCATGGCTTCCATTTTTGCCCAAAGAGAAGTACCATCCTTCGCTATGAGTGCTGTCGCATTTTCTATGAGGTAGTCTTGAATCTCTTCTTCTGACAAGCCCTCTAATTCCGGATAATCCGAAACAGTTATCGTTAACTTTTCCCGAATCACGGTATTCGTGAAGGTTTCGGTAATGCCAATTTGAATGGTGGTAAGTGGTTTGCTCATATTATTGAGAGTTAATTTATAAAATAATTATTATTTATCTAATATACAAAAATTAGTATAATAGTAGTTCTTTTTGTGCTCGTGTGATGGCCGTGTATTGCCATTTCAGACTAGGGATGTGGAAAGTATTGACATACACATTCTTCCATTCCCCTCCCTGTGCCTTGTTGCAGGTGATGGAGTGTCCATACGTTAATCGGATAGCACCAATATAACGGTCGTCTTTTGGATTTTTAGTTTCACGATACACATTGTTTTTAGCGAATCTGTCGTGGCGCAGCTGCTTCTCTTTTTCTAATGTTAAAATACCGCTTGGATTTGTTATACTATCCAGTAAAATATAGTCTTCAATAAATTCGTCTTTGCCCGCTATGTTTTTTGCTTTTAATTTAATGGGCATAAAATGCAAGTCTGCTACGATTTCCATTTTTGTTATATCAAAATCTTCTACTATTACATGGTCACCGTTAAAAAGACGCTGACCGTTGCGTTCCCAACTTTGTGTCACCAGTAAGTAATCACCTTTTTCAATCATCTTGCAATTTTTACCAAACAGCTTCTCGCGTACAATATTATTGAAGAGTTGTTTCCTCTTATGTGAACATGAAATGGAGATGCTACTGTCTGGTCCATTTATTGTATAATTATTTAAATAATGAGTTGTTGCACCAGCAATTCCTCCACCAAATTTAAAACTGTTTAATGCAGCAAACTGTTTATTGTTTTCAATTGCAATGCCAATTATTCGGCTAGTGCTTTTTTTGAATCGGCTTTGCTCGCTTGCAGGCGTTTCCCGATAAGTGTTGCCCTGTCCGCCTTCCCCTCTCCGGAGTGGCCTAAGGGGTGTGTGAGACCCGGCCTCCACGAACTCCCTACTCGGTGCTGAACGGAGCGGTAACTTACCCTAATTGCTTCAGTGCCTCCACAATCTCATACAGCACAAACGTATCCGTGTAGCAGTATTGCTGCAACTCGTTGAGTTTTTGGCTGATCTCGTTTTTGTTTTCCCAATAAAATAATTCGTTGTAGACTGCCATTGCTTCTTCACCATCTTTCACAGCGCTTTTAGAAAATTCATCCACACCTAATAAAGCATTGCCGATTGCT
>JBIKPT010000171.1:0-5994 GCA_044357355.1 Chitinophagales bacterium | reverse complement strand
AATCCATTCGCGTGTTTCATGAATATTTTTTCCGGTCGATAAATCCATAATGGTATCTGCGCCCCAGCGACAAGACCATACCGCTTTTTCTACTTCTTCTTCTATGCTTGAAGTAACCGCGCTGTTGCCAATGTTCGCATTTATTTTTACTAAAAAGTTTCTGCCAATAATCATGGGTTCACTTTCCGGATGGTTAATATTTGCTGGTATTATCGCACGACCTAATGCTACTTCTTCACGCACAAATTCCGGTGTGATGCTTTTTAATTTATGTAATGGAACTGCACCAAAATTTTCACCAGCATGTTGCTGACAAAGTGTATCTGCTTGTCCGTTTAGCGATGCATTGTATTCTTCTCTTCTTTGATTCTCGCGAATGGCAATGTATTCCATTTCCGGTGTTATGATGCCGATTCTTGCATAATGTAATTGCGTTACATTTCTGCCTTCTTTTGCGCGCAATGGCATTTTGATATGATCGAAACGCAAAGCATCTAAGCTCTCATCTGCCATACGTTTTGTGCCATATTCAGAAGAAAATTCAAATAAGCGTTCAATGTCACCGCGTTCTAAAATCCATTTTTCACGCAAGCGTGGAATTCCTTTTTTCACATCAACTGTATAATTTTCATCCGTATAAACACCGCTGGTGTCATATACTGTTACTGGTGGATTTTTTTCTATTTTTCCACCAATCAGTTTTGTGTCGCTTAATGTAATTTCACGCATCGCCACTTCGATGTCATTTAGTTTTCCTTTTACATAAATCTTTTTAGAATTCGGAAAAGGTGTAGTTGAAATAATTTGCTGCGTTGGTATTTTATCTTGTTTCATATTGCTAATTTAAAATTTATGATTTATTTCAGAAGATTTCTCGCTACGCTCTAAATGACAGGTTGTGTTATCCACCTGCAACTGCTCCAATAATAATGATTTTATCTTCATCAAATAATATGGTTTTTTGCCATTCGCTGCGTGGAATGATTTCTTCGTTTAACGCTAATGCAATTCCATTTAATTCTTTTAATTCTAAAGATGTAATGGCATTTTCCAACGAAGTATTTTCGTCGAATTGATAGTTTTGTTTATTGATGGATATTTGCATAATCTTGTTATAATCATTGCATCATTGAGAACTCTGTGAAAAACTCAGCGCTCTCTGTGATATTTTTTATACTCATGGAAATGCGAAAAAGGCAAGACTCGTTCCCTACGTTGGTATTAGCCAAATCAGGTTCAAAGGATATTTCTCAGCCAACTAAACGGCACTCCCAGAGCAGCAATAAAATTAACCATTATAAATTATAAATGTTGGATTTTAGCGATATTTTTTAGAATACTTGTACTTTTGCATCATGTATAAAATCAGGATTGCATTTATTTCGGATATTCCAAAAATTATTGAAGTAGCCGAAGCTGTCTGGAAACAAACTTATCGTGCTTTTCTTTCTGAAGAACAGGTTGAATACATGTATGAAAAGATGTATTCACCTGAATTTATTCAATGGCAAATGCAAACTGGCACCACCTATTTAATGTGTCTGGAAAATGAAAAAATATTGGGATTTGTTGCGTATGAAATAAAAGAAGATGTTTATGGTTTGGTAAGAAATGAAATAATTTACTTACATCGCATTTACATAAAACAGGATACACAAGGCAAAGGAATTGGTAAGCTATTAATGAATGAAGTCATAAAAATTGCTCAAAAGAATCATTGTCCTTGTATTCAACTCAACGTACATCGAAAAAATACGGCTATGTATTTCTACAAAAAAATGGGATTTGAATTGTATGAAAAAACGGATATAGCTTACGGTCCGTATTGGTTGAATGATTATATTTTGAGGAAGTCCATAGTCGACGGTCTATAGTCCACAGAAATCCGGTTGAATGTCGACTAATATTTACTTACCACCCAAGCCCAATAAATCAGTACAAACTGCAATACAATTCTTACATACAAGAACCATTCTTTGCCTTGTGCCATTTTTGGCGGTTGAAATAAATGTGGAATGTGTACAGCAAAAAAGACAATCAGCATCGCAATAATCAGATAAGCAGATATTGGTCGAGTAGAGGCGAACAACAAACCGATTGCCAAAATAATTTCAGCAATACCACTTACCTGATTTAATAAGTTTGGCATCGGAAAAAACTTCGGCATAATACCTAAGTAAAACTTCTGATTGATGAAATGATTTATACCAGCACCGGCATAAAAAAATGCCATTACGTAGACTGATATTTGTTGGAGTGTTGTCATGGGTTAATGATTGAATTGGAGAATCGACATTTAATATAACTCTAAAAGCCCTTGTTTTTCTGAAGCTATGAAATCTTGAATTAGGGTATAATTAGCTTGAAAATAATCTGCAATAAATTGTGTTGAAGCATTTCCAAACTTCAGTAAAATAATCTTTGGTGGGAAAGAATACAACATTTCTAACTGCTCAAAATCTTCATCAAAAGTAACAACACAAAAATTATTTTGTTTAGCGTAATTCCAAATATCTATGTCTTGTGCAGGTTTTACCAATGAAGTTTTAGAAACGTGCAAGCAATCTATATAATTGCCTGAAATTTTTTTAATAATTCTGTATGAAATATTATTATCGAAAAGCAAATTCACGCTGCAACAATTTTAATTACTTCTTCTCTGTGAGCGGCATAAGCCAAGGCAGCTTTTATATCATCTAAAACCAATTCAGGGAAATCTTCCAAAATTTCTTCATTGTTCATACCCGATGAAAGCCATGAAAATATATCAACCAATGCAATTCGAGTACCTTTAATACATGGTTTTCCAAATCGTATGTTTGGGTCAATAGAAATCCTTTCCTGCCAGTTTTTCATAAAATAAAGTTAATTTTAATCAATTGAAGTTCCAAATTTATTTTTAATATAACCATTAATCAATCAATTTGCTTTCAATGCCAACAGTAACTCTATTCGTACTTTTTAATCTTATAAATAAAGCTTCTGCTTTTGATAATTCATATTCAAAGAAATAATTGAAACATAAAAACTTGCTGTCTTTAAAATCAGCATCCAGCGTTGAACTTTCGTTGCAGGTGTTTGCCATTTTTATCCATTGCCAGCCTAAAACTAAAATGCCAAATAATTCTAAATATAAAGTTGCATCACTCAAATAAGCCTCCACACCTTCTTTCTGCGCCACACCCATCAAATGCATCGATAATTCCTGCAACTGACCTAATTTTTTTTCTAAAGAAGCGGCATGTGATTTTGTGTTGTCAAACTGTTTTGCTTTAGTAATATCTTGCATGACTTCCTGCATTAACAACATTACGGCTTTCCCATTTTTCATCATCACTTTTCTGCCTAACAAATCCAAACCATGAATAGCAGTCGTGCCTTCATGTATCGTATGAATTCTTGTTTCGCGATAATATTGTTCTGCAATAAAATCTTTGGTAAAACCATAACCACCAAAAATCTGAATGGCCATTGATGTAGAAAAATTACTCATTTCTGCAGGATATGATTTCGCTACCGGTGTCAGTAATTCTAAAAGTAGATTGTATCTTTCTTTTTCATGGCCTTCGGTTACTCGTTCCATGTCGGCAAAATAACTGCATTGCAACTCCAGACACAAAGCACCATCAATAAAGGTTTTCTGGAACAACAACATGCGTTTCACATCCGCATGATTGATGATGGGTGTTTGCGGCAACTCAGGATTTTTCTCTGCAATGTTTCTGCCTTGTAAACGCTCGTTCGCATATTTCAAACTTGCGTAATATGCTGCCGAAGAAATAGAAGTGGCGTGCAATCCCACAGAAATTCGCGCTTCGTTCATCATCTGAAACATGTACGACAAGCCTTTATTTTCCTCGCCAACCAGCCATCCTTTGCAGTCGTTATTTTCACCAAAACTTAAATGTGCAATCGGTGCACCTTTGTAGCCCATTTTGTGATATACACCAATGCTGGTGACATCGTTGTGTTCTAAAATTCCTTCTTCTTTTATTCTTTCGCGCGGCACAATAAACATGGAAATTCCTTTGATACCCTCAGGTGCGCCTTTTACGCGTGCCAGCAACAAGTGCACTACATTATCCACTGCATCGCTGTCGCCGCAGGAAATAAATATTTTTTGTCCTACAATTTTATACGTACCGTCATCTTGTTTTTCTGCAGTAGTAACGACATCACTTAATGAACTTCCTGCACCGGGTTCGGTTAATGCCATCGTGCCTTGCCATAAACCGGCAAACATTTTCGGCAGATATACATCGTGATATTTTTTATCTGCGAAGGCTTCAATTAAGTGTGCCGCACCCATCGTTAAGCCAACAAACACGCAACCGGAATAATTGGCTGCACCTAAAATAAAACAGGCAGCCGTCGAAAACACGGCAGGCATTTGCAGTCCGCCCACTTCTTTGGATGCTAAAATACTTATCCAGCCATTCTCACCGCTTTTCAGCATGATATCTTTGTGAACCGCATGCACGCGGATTCTGCCATCCACCAGTTCCGGTTGTTTCCTGTCCATCTCCACCAGATGCGGAAACAGGTACTCTTTTGCAAACTGATCGGTGGCATCGATATACATCTGCAGCGCCTCTTTATCATGGTCGGCAAAGTATTCGTATTGGGTTACCGTATCAGCTTTTAATACATCAAACAAGATAAAATTCAGGTGTTCGCGATTATAATATTTATCGCCTAAAAAAACGGAAGAATTGGTTTGCATTGGAAAATATTTTCATAAAAATAGTAAAAAACAACAGCTTACTATTGATTATTTTAACAAGACCTTCTCAATACTGGAAAAGTACATCATGCATTTACTAATTTTAATTATGTTAATACAGAATAAAATGTATTTTTGTAGTATCGTTATTCTCAACTATTAAACTTCAGGATACCACTTTTTCACCTTGTTCTTTCACACATACCATGAATAAAGCTTTAAAATACATATACAATATTTTTCCTTTTAAAAAAGAGTTATTTTTATTTTTGAAAAAAATATGGACACCGGAAAATCGTATTTATCGGCACTTACATTTTAAAGGTGTTTTTAAAATAGACCTTGATAAACTCAAATCATTTAAGATTAAGCATTATGGTTATCAAATAGAAAATGATTTCTTTTGGGTAGGTCCAACAAATGGTTTCGAAAAAGAATCCATAAAACTGTGGATCAAGTTATGTGAAGATTCGGATATTATTTTGGATATCGGCGCCAACACTGGAATTTATTCATTAATTGCGAAGACTATTAATCCAAATGCAAAAGTATATGCCTTTGAACCTGTAAAAAGGGTTTTTGCCAAACTGAAGGAAAATGTTGCCTTAAATTCATTTGATATTATTTCATCTGAAAAAGCCGTTTCCAATGCGGATGGTTTTGCTGTGTTTTATGACCCCGGCACGGAGCATGTCTATTCGGTCACTGTAAATAAAAATTTATCGCACGAAAGCATCCATGTTGTGGAGACAAAAATTGAAACAATAACACTGGATAGCTTTACGAGACAAAATAACTTACCCAAAATTGATTTAATAAAAATTGATGTTGAATCTCATGAACCTGAGGTTTTAGAAGGCTTTTCGGAATATTTAAATCTGTTTAAGCCGACGATGCTGATTGAAATACTGGAAGACAGTGTCGGAGAAAAAATAAATAATCTGGTTGCAGGATCAGGCTACCTGTATTATAATATCAACGAGGCGGGCAGTATTCATCAGGTTGAAAGAATAACAAAAAGCGACAGTTATAATTATTTATTATGCAGTCCTGAAACGGCAGCGAAGATTGGATTAGAGTTTACTGCTTACTAGACTCTAATAGAAAAAATGCTATTTATTCAATTTCACTGCAAACCCGGCATTAGTATAAAAAGTACCTTCGCTAACTTTAAATGTCGCTGGTGTTAGTAAACCAACACCAATTTTATAGCCTAAATCGATAAAAAGATAAATCCTGTTTATGGGTCTGTAACTGACACCTGCACCAAT
>JBIKPT010000036.1:0-20381 GCA_044357355.1 Chitinophagales bacterium | reverse complement strand
CAAGCCACTCGGAAGCTTTGGCCACCTTGCCGCTTTTTCATTTCATGAAACCAAAAATATCATTTCCGGTGAAGGCGGAATGTTGGTTATAAATGATGAACAATTTTTGGAAAGAGCTGAAGTAATACGTGAAAAAGGAACTAACAGAAATAAATTTTTCAGAGGTGAAGTAGATAAATACAATTGGGTTGATATTGGTTCTTCCTTTTTACCTTCGGAAATCACAGCTGCATTCCTTTGGGCTCAGATTGAATCGCTGGATAAAATCCAACAAAAAAGAATTTCCCTGTGGAACACCTATTTCAGTTTGCTTTCTCCGTATAATGATTTCTTTTACTTACCTGTGGTTCCCGAATATGCCACCAATAATGCACATGCATTTTATTTAGTTTGTAAAAAGCCGGAAAGCCGAAACAAGCTTATTGATTTTCTTAAAGCTAACAAAATTCTTAGTGTGTTCCACTATTTATCACTGCATAAAAGTCCATTTTATGCAGACAAACACGATGGAAGAAATTTGCCGGAATCTGACCGCTACAGCGAATGTCTTGTTCGATTACCATTATATTACGAACTGGAAGAATCACAAATAGAACAACAGATTGTATCATCTATAACAAAATTCCTATCTGAAGAATGCTAACTTCTAAAAAAAATATATTCCTGGCTTTCTTTGCCGTGTTGGCAATTGCATGTTGTTTAAATGAATTGAATATAAACAGCATTAGAAACCAAACGGACAAAAGCAATGAATTCTTAAATAAAGAGCTGGTTTTTAACCACACAATTTTATCTATTGACAACAGCTGGTACTTACCTCAAATACATAATTATATTGCCGGAAAAGGATTTACTTGCGACACCAGTTCTGCTAAAATGGGTGTGAGAAGAACTCCGGTTTATCCACTTTTCTATGGTATCCATTATCTATTATTTGGTGAAAAAGATAGTTTCTATTTCATCAAAATTACCCAAACTTTATTATTTGCTTTGTCTGCAATAGCGCTTTTATTTGCTGTTTTTTATCTCACCAATAACAAAAAAATTGCCTGGATTTCATACCTGTTGTATGGCTTTAATCCAACGCTGATTAGCTACACTTATTATACAATTACGGAATCCTTAAGTCCTGCGCTTATTTGTTTTATGCTTTTTTTCTTTGCTAAAAGTGTTAAATACAATACGTTTAAGAATTGGTTTTTTACCGGCATTCTGTTTTCTTTAGCATCACTCTGTCGTCCTACTATCTTTATTTTTGGCGGTTCAGTTGCGGTTGCATTGATTTTAATAAACATAAAAATGCTCAACAAGATGATAATAAATAGCCTTGCATTTGGGTTGGCCGTTAGCTTGTTTTTCATACCATATATCATCAGAAACTATAAGATTACAAAAGGAGACCTGGTCATTCTGGAAAAATTCTATAATGACCCTATGGGTTATGGAATGCAAAATATTGAATTCAGGCGTTGGATTTCCAGCTGGATGAATCCTTCCGATTACAATTCTGAGCGTGTTTCTAATAAAATGATTACACATGTACAGAACGGCGGCAACAAGTCTGTATTACTGGATTCTCTTATAGCAACTATTCCGCAAAGAGTTTATCTGAGTTATGACAATAAAACAGTAGAAGAAATTTACCTTTCACTTTATAATTATTACGAATACAAATACAGTAACGTGTTATCCAAAAACATTGATTCTGCTGAAACAAACTCTATACAATTTATCAGACAAAAAACGCAGTTATTTATCAGAAAAAACCCAATTAGATATTATGTGCTTACACCATTATTATTTCTAAAAAGCATTATAGTTCAAAGCAACTCAGCCACTATTACTTATCTCGATAATTACCACACCAATAAAGTTTCTTATCTGATAAAATTGCTGTTGATTTTATTGAATATCTATCTGTTTGTATCCTTATTTGGCAACTTGCTCTATTTAAAGAAATATTTCCTCTTATACATAGTAATCGTAATTTTTACAGGCATTAACATTGGGTATTTACTTTTTGTAATAAAATATTTTGAAGCAAGATATCTCGTTCCTCTTTTCCCTTTTTTATACGTGTCTGGTGCAATATTTGCATTAGAAACCTGGAGCAGGTTTAAAAATAAATTACACTTCTAAATACTTCATCAGGCTGTCATATCGCTCCTGCAGCTGAGACTCATATTCTGACTGATGCAACACCGCAAGCACGGTGTACTGATACCTTTCAAAGGTATGCTGAATATCTTTCAAATCATTCTTATTGATTTTTAAGGATATCTGAATGAAGTTTTGATTGACAGAAGTAGCCATCATGCTATGTAATATCATAGCATTATTGGATTCCACAATTTTTGAAATCTCCGTTAGAGAATAATTTTTGGTTTCTAATTCCAGCACTATGATTCCTCCGCTCGATACCAAAGAAGAATGCATGGCCATCTTATTTAAAATTTTTTGCGGCGTGGTCATTCCAAGATATTCGTTTTCGATATTAACAACCGGAAGGAAATAAGAATCATGTTCAGTGGTAATTTTCAAGACGTCAAACAAATGAGTGCCTTCCTGAATTTTATGCAATTGGAAACTTTCCTGTAAACTTTCTATGCTGGACAAATCATCGCATTCTAATAAATTTTTTTCCGAAACAGAACCTATAAAAATATTTTTGTCTGCAATTGCCAGTGCGTCTGTTTTGTATTCCTGCATCAATTCTAATACATAACCAACAGTATCCGTTAACCGAACAAATGGGATGGAAGTATCTATGCAATCTTGAGCGAACACTATGCGGATTTTTTGTAAATGTATAAAATAAAAGTCGTTCCTGCTTAAAAATTAAAGTTAAAACCGAAAGTCATCATCCAGTTATAGGCTTTGGGATTGTCCCGGTGTGTAACTCGCCACATGACATCCCAACGAATGAATTTTAAAATATTTTCCAGGCCAAATCCAACTTCGATATACGGAACTTTACCCAACGGCCTGATAAAGCCTGAATTTAACTGATTAAAAGCAGCATTCTTTGCTGATACGTTTCCCCAGACACCACGTGTGTGTATCACTTCACGCAATTTTAATTTTCGGATACCCGGAATTCTGTTTAAGAAGAAACCGTCGAAATGATGAGAAAAGTTCCACTGTAAATATTGATCGCTGTAGAATTCATAATCATTCATCACATTAAACGCCGTGTTGCTAAAAGCAAATGTTTGATTTCCATCATGTACTTCTGCCAGTAAAAAAGGCACCTCTCCAAACACTTTTCCTGCCTGCACTTTCATTTCAAAACGACCAATCGTTCGGACAGAAACAATCTGCGAATAGGAGAACGTAAGTTTGTGGTAATTAAACTGACTACCCAAAAACCTTTTACAGCCATATACATATTCCAGTTGCACCACAGGCACTTTATAAGTATTTATACTGCTTCTGAATAATGAATTTTTGTCGATATATTTTTCACCAATGGCAAACCGTGCGTTAAATACCAATTCAGTTTGTCGTAATGTATTAAAAGAGTCAATTCCTGTTTCTTTGTTAGGATACAAATAGCTGAATGGCACCAGGCCTTGTTCAATCTTTCTGTTTTGCAGTGTTATACCCATGGAAAGTCCTTGTTTGTATTCAATGTTGTAACTTAATTTTGCATCATCATAATACAACAATCGAATATCCGGTTTTCTGCGATTTATAATAATACTCAAAATATTATCTGATGCCAGCAAATCATTGGTTCTGCTCAGCTCACTGACGTCATGTGTGTAAGAAGCGCTGATAATTTGACGAGGTTGTTTATCAACCAGAAACCGTGCATTTATATCTCCTTTAAATCGTTTGTCTCGAAGTCCGTAAGCAAAATGTCCTCCAACCTGTGCCCAGTCGCACATTTTATAATTGGTACGAATTCCTGCTCCAAAACGCCAGCCTTCTAATTTATTATAACTGATTACACTTACAATTGGCCCTAATTCTACCGGACCAGTTTTGTAATATCCTGTTAAAACAAGATTTATAATATCAACGTATGTTTTATAAGCAGGAACCGTTTTCAACGTGTCAATTATATGATAAACAGCCGCTTCATTTTTAGACAACTGAATGAAACGGGAAGAATCCCAATAAGCCTGATCTTTTTTTACTTCCCGATCATCAATGTATAATTCTTCCTTTATTTTGCTGATAACAGAATCATTGTAAGGTCTGTTAATTTTAAAATTCCTGTAAACGGCATTTTTTCTTGTAATGATAGCCGGCATTTTTTCCAGTGGCGAAAACTCTACCAGTAAATAATCATTGGTCATCATCCAGAATTGTTGGTCTACAAAATCAAAATCCTGGTTGATTTCTATTTTTTTTACAAAGTTGATATTGACGTGCGGTGCCATTCGCAACTGTATGCCTTTGATGGCATAATTATTTTCAGATACAATAAAACTTCCGAAAAAAGTATTGTCACCTTTTGTTTGAGGCTCAAACATCAATTTATAATGCACCACATTATCCAGCACCAGGGTGTCAATTACTTTGTAGCGATAAAATGTTTTACAGGAATTGGCAATCGGACTGATAAATTGCTTGTCAATAATCGTATAGGCATTATCATACACATCGATATCCTGATAAGTAGCACTCAGAAATTCATTGAAACTCGCATCATTTACACCGGATATTTTAGATGCTCTGATAATTTCACGTTTCTTATTTAGCTTACCGGTGTAATAAAAATCAGAGATACTTTCTGACAACAACATCGGCAAAAAAGGTTCGTCTTCTGATGTGCTGTCAATATTGTCGAATACAAATTTGAACGGTTTCAGAATTTTACGGTTCATGAATTTTTCCGACATATTTTTTACATCCAGTTCTATTTTATTATACGATTCGTAGCTGTAGTTCTGCAGATGTTTTTTATCATTTTTATCTTTATTATCAAGAATTTTACGAATCAGGTAATCTTCCAGACTTTCTTTACTGCCAATAATTACGGCTTCTGCCAGCATACTTTGTGATGCTTCCAGCATAAAATTGATGCGTTGCCTGTCTTGTTTTTTTATTGGCTGCGCAGCTTCCGAATAGCCTAAATAAGCAGCAGAAACTGAATCATAAATCGTTTGAAGTTTTAGCTGATAATAACCTGTATCATCCGTAGTGGTTCCTATCGTGGTGCCTTTAATATAGATGTTTGCATAACCGACAGGTTCTTTGGTAGCTGCATCAAACACCTGACCTTCAATAAAAGTCTGGCTTTGAACAGAAAAATATCCAAACAAAAAAAGGATTAGTATATTTGCTTTTACGGCTCGCACTAAGATGTGAAGTTAATTAAATATTTGCTGAATAAAACAAACAAAAATGAACACCTTAGAGATTATTTCATACAATGTAAACGGAATTCGCTCTGCCATTTCCAAAGGTTTAATTGATTGGATAAAAGAAACAAATTACGACGTATACCTTTTTCAGGAAATAAAAGCCAATGAAGCTGATATTCCATCCGAATTATTTCATCAAATAGGATACCAAACCTATTGGTTTTCTGCACAGAAAAAAGGCTATTCCGGTGTTGGTATTTTAGTAAAAGAATCGGTTGCACACTCAAATGTGGTAAAAGGAATGAATATTCATCATTATGATTTTGAAGGAAGGTTAATGCGTTTAGATATTGGTGATGTAACAATTATTAACAGTTATTTTCCATCCGGTTCAAGCGGTGATGAACGGCAAAGTGTGAAGATGGATTATTTGCGTGATTTTTATGACTATATACACGAATTGAAAAAAGAGAGAAAGAAAATTATTATTTCAGGCGATTATAATATTTGTCATCAGGCAATTGACATACACGATCCTAAAGGAAATAAAGACAGTTCAGGATTTTTACCGGAAGAGCGCGAATGGATGAGTAAGTATTTCGACAGTGGTTTTATCGATACGTTTCGCCATTTCAATCCTGAAAAAGCAGCTGAATATTCGTGGTGGAGTTTTAGAGCAAATGCACGCAACAATAATAAAGGCTGGCGTATTGACTACCACGCAGCCACAAAAGAATTAGAACAGCAACTAGAAGACGCTAAGATTTTTATGGATGTAAAACATTCCGATCATTGCCCGATATATCTGAAGATATCCCTGTAAAACATATGCGCATTGAACAGCTTACCTTTACCAGATTTATTGCAGCGGTTGCAGTAGTCATTTTTCATTTTGGAAGAGAAGTATTTCCATTTCAACATCCAATACTACAACCATTAGTATTGTCTGCAAATATCGGAGTCTCTTACTTTTTTATTTTGTCTGGTTTTGTGATGATAATTGCTTACAACAAACAGCCTACCATCGATTATAAGCAATTTTACATTTCCAGAATAGCAAGAATTTTTCCTGCATTTCTGGTTTCTGTTTTTTTAATGCTTATCTACTTTCTTCTGATAGGAAAAGATGTGGAGACAAAAAACATTATATTACAGATTCTGCTGGTGCATGCCTGGATAAAAGAATTTAGCTTATCTCTTAATTTTCCTTCCTGGTCTTTATCTGTGGAAATTTTATTTTACGTTTTATTTCCTGTCTTGTTCAATTTTTTTTACAAACCTGTAAAAAAACAAAGATTATATTCTTTTATCCTGCTCTTCTGGATAGTATCACAAATAGTATTCATTGTTGTTCAACATTCTGCACAAATTCAACCGGAAAATAAAAAGTATTTACTTTATTTCATTTAAATGAATTTTTTGCCGGAAATATGCTTGGTTTATTTTTAACCTCAAAAACGTTCCGCTTTAAATCATCATTACTATCGTTAGCTGTTTTTCTTTTATTATTGTTCTTATTGCATTCCAGTATTCCATCTGTCTATTTTCACAACGGATTACTGGCACCTGTCTTTTGTCTGCACATTTTTTTAATTTCAACGGATGACTGGTTCCTTTCATCCATTTTTAAACATAAATATCTGGTTTTATTGGGTGAGATCAGCTATGGCATTTATATTTATCAGCTGCCTGTTTACAAGCTTTCATCCTATTTATTTGTAAACATCTTAAAATTCAATCAACCAATATTCCAATTTTATTTGAATTTTGTCATTCTTGTAATTTTTTCATTTTTAAGTTACAAATTTATAGAAAGCCCAATTGTAAAATATACAAAGGCATTTGCAAGCAACAGTTTTATAAATAAATAAGGATTTAGACAAACAACAAATAGTCAATAACTTTATTTTATATTCCAAAATATCTTCTTCACCCAATAATTTGTACTTTTGAGTATAATTTCTGTTATGAAGAATATCCTGTATCTGCTTACGTTCATCCTGATTGTTTCCTGTGGCGGCGAACAAAAACGTGAATTCAAATTGCGTCCGGCAAAAGGCGGCAAATTTTATGGAGGCACCTTTCGCACCAACGAAGAAGAATATTTTAAATCACTCTATCCGTTAAATATTACCGAAGTGGTGGCGCACCGAATTTGCGATCAGATATTTGACGGTCTGGTCACTTTCGATGACAGCACACTGGCTGTGATTCCGGCATTAGCTTCTTCCTGGGACATTGATGCAACTGCAACAAAATATACTTTTCATTTACGCAAAGGTGTCTTTTTTCATAACGACCCATGTTTTCCAAATGGAAAAGGCCGCGAACTGAAAGCACAGGACGTAAAATACTGTTTCGACAGACTATGTTATCACAATCCTGCAGATAATCAGGGTTTCTGGATTTTTAAAGGCGTGGTGAAAGGCGCTTCCGAATATGATTCACTAACCGCAAATAAGATTGTTCCGGACAGCGGCGTGAGTGGCGTAAGAGTAATTGATGATTACACTATTGAAGTTGAACTGGAAAGACCTTATGCCGTTTTTCTGGCACGTTTGGCTTTAATTTTTGGGAAAATTTATCCGCGCGAAGCCGTTGTAAAATATGCAGGAGACATCCGTATTCATCCGGTAGGAACAGGTCCTTTTTATATGAAAATCAACAAAGACAATCAGGTTACGTTTCTGGCAAGAAATCCAAATTACTGGCAAACAGATTCTTTTGGAAATCAACTGCCGTATTTAGATGCAATCCGCGTTTCCTATATTAAAGAAAAGAAAAATGAGCTGATGGAATTTTCTAAAGGAAACAGCGATTTGGTCTATCGTTTTCCGTTGGAAATGATTGATGAAATTGTAGATTATAAACACCAGCTAAAACCTGCATACAAAGGATTCCAGTTGCAATTTAAACCACAAATGGCCTTGCAATATTACGGATTCCAGCATCAGGGAAAAATCTTTAACAACGCAAATGTGCGCAAAGCATTTTGTTATGCCATCGACCGTCAGAAATTATGTGATTTCACATTGAAAGGCACCGGATTCCCGGCAATTTACGGAACCGTTCCGCCAGGCACCGGCACGTTTGATTCAAAAACAGTGAAAGGGTTTACCTATGATCCGGCAAAAGCCAGAGAATACATGGCACAAGCAGGATTTCCGAAAGGCAAAGGATTTCCGAAAGTAACGCTGGAATTAAATTCCGGCGGTTCCAGAAACTCACAAGTAGCAGAAGCATTGAAAAAAATGATAGAAGAAACATTGGGTATTCAGGTCGACTTACTGATTGTTCCGTGGGCACAACATACGGAAGCGGTGGAAACTGCAAAAATCGATTTTTATCGTTTAGGCTGGAGTGCCGATTATCCGGATGCTGAAAATTTTCTGAATTTATTTCACAGTAAATACGTGCCAGATGACATCACTCAAAAAACGTATATCAACTCTTTCCGTTATAAAAGCAAGGTTTTTGATTCATATTTTAATGAAGCTGTAGCCACGGTTGACGAAGCCAAGCGAAATGCACTTTACATGAAAGCCGACCAGCAGGTGATAGACGACGCTGTAGTATTGCCAATTTATTATGATGTGGACTATCGTTTATTGCAGCCAAATGTGAGAAACTGTCCGCAAAATGCAATGGAACAACGCGATTTTTCCGAAGTATATTTTGTGCCAACACCGGGAAAATAAAATACCTGACCATTTTAGAATAAAATAACAAAATTTTTGCAGTGAGTAGTCTAACTATTCTCTATATTTATTTTTAGCAATGAATACCAACTACGAATTACTCATTCAAAAACTCGATGCATTTATCCGGAAATTTTACCTGAATAAATTGCTGCGCGGCACTTTGCTGTTCGTGGGTTTATTATTCGGCTTTTTTTTATTCATTTCTCTGTTTGAATATCAACTTTACCTTTCTTCTGCTGTACGAAAATTTTTATTGTTCGGCTTTATCGCAACTTCTGTTACGGCACTCGTTTTTTTAGTAGCACAACCCTTCATTCATTTTTTAAAACTTGGCAAACAAATATCACACGAACAAGCAGCAGCTATTATTGGCAAACATTTTTCTGATGTAAAAGATAAACTGCTGAATATCTTACAACTGAAACAGCAATCTCAAAATGCTTACAATAAAGAGTTGATTGAAGCGAGCATACACCAAAAAACAGAAGCTATAAAACTTGTTCCGTTTTCTAATGCTATTAATTTAAATGAAAACAGAAAATACCTCAAGTATGCATTGCCACCGCTTTTTGTTTTGTTGTTTTTATTGATTGCCGCACCAAACGTGTTAAAAGAAAGCAGCACGCGTTTATTGAATCCGAATAAGACATTTGCAAAAAAAGCACCGTTCGATTTTGTGTTAGAGAACAAAAATTTAAAGATGCTGCAATATGAAGACATCGAAATAAAATTAGCCATCAAAGGAAAAACCTTGCCCAACGAAGTGTTCATACATGAAGATGGCAAGAATTATAAAATGGAAAAAACGGCACCTGATAAATTTTCATATCGGTTTACCAACGTGCAAAAAAATACGCGGTTTTATTTTTCTGCCAATGATTTTAACAGCGATGATCACGACATTCGCGTCTTGAAAAAACCAATGATTGCTAACTTCGCAACGAATCTGGTTTATCCTTCTTACACCAACAAAAAAAATGAAACCATCAAAAATACCGGCGATTTGATTGTACCGGCAGGCACTTTGGTCAACTGGGATTTTGAAACATCAGGCACAGATGAAGTAAAAATCAGCATCAACGGACAAACGTTTTCTTCTACTAAAAACGGAAAAGACAAATTTACTTTCTCTAAAAAAATTATTAAAGATACACGCTACACCGTGCTGGTTTCCAACAGTGAAGTAGACAAAGGTGATTCTGTTTCATTTACTATTGCAGCCACGCCTGATAATTTTCCAAGCATCAGCGTTGAACAAATTCAGGATGAGGTTCAAAAAGATTTTGCCATTTTCTTAGGCGCAGTTTCCGATGATTACGGGTTGTCGCGTTTAGAATTTCACTACGTGATTAAAGATGAAAAAGGAACAATTACAGCTGCAAAAAAGCAACAATTACCTTTAGCAAATAAATCCATTTCCGATTTTAATTTTCAGATTGATTTTTCAAAATACAATTTGAAAAGCGGTGAAAAAATGGACTACTATTTTGAAGTATACGACAACGATGGCGTTTCCGGTCCGAAATCCACCAAATCTCAGGCTTTCGTTTTCGAAAAACCAAGTGTTAAAGAACTGGAAAAACAGGAATATCAGAACAATGAAGATATAAAAGATGATTTGTCGGCAGCAGCAAAAGATGCGGCAAAACTGGCTGCACAAATCAAAGAAATGAAAGAAAAAATCCTGAGCAAGAAAACGCTTTCCTGGGAAGATAAAAAACAACTGGAAGACATTCAGAAAAAACACGATGAACTGGCGAAAGAATTGCAGGAAATAAAAGATAAGTATGAAGAGAATCTGAAAAATCAGGATGAGTTTAAAAAACCGGACGAAGAAATCCTGAAGAAACAGGAAAAGCTCCAGGAAATGATGAATGATATGCTGAGTGATGAAATGAAAGATTTGATGAAGCAGATTGAAGATATCCTGAAAAAGATGGAACAAAAAAACACTTTTGAGAATCTCGATAAAATGGAATTGAGCAATAAAGACCTGAAATCCGAACTGGATAAAATGGAAAAGTTGTTCAAACAATTGCAGCTTGAACAAAAAGCACAGGAAACTATTGATAAGCTGAATGAACTTTCTAAAGAACAGGAAAAACTGGCTGAACAAACGAAGAACAAAGAGCAACCTTCATCAGAACTGCAAAAGAAACAGGAAGACCTGAATAAGAAAATGGATGCTGTTAAAGAAGACCTGAAACAACTGGAACAATTTAACAAAGAAAACGACAATAAATTAGACACTAAAGAAAACCAGGAAGATGCGGAAGAGATCAAACAGGATATGGAAAAAAGCAGCGATGAATTAGAACAGCAGCAAAACGACAAAGCTTCCAAATCTCAGAAATCATCTGCACAAAAAATGCAGAAAATGGCGCAGAAAATGAAATCTGAACTGGATAAAATGCAACAGGATCAGGCTGCAGAAGACATCAAAATGATTCGTCAGTTGCTGGAAAATCTGGTTAAGCTTTCCTTCGACCAGGAACAACTCATGAACGAGCTAAAGAAAACAGAAACGGAAAGTCCGAAATACACGCAAATCATGCAGAAACAATATGACCTGCGCGACGATGCCAAATTAATCGGCGACAGTCTGCAGGCACTCGGCAAGCGCCAGTTTCAACTGCAAACTTTTATTTCTGATGAGATGTATAAGATTAACCGCGAAATGAAAAAAGCGCTGGATAATCTCGAAGAACGCATAAAACCGGTAGCCGGTGTGGCACAACAAATGGTGATGACATCGACCAATAATTTAGCGCTGATGCTGAGCGAATCTTTAGATAATCTGCAACAACAGCAAAACCAGTCAAAACCTGGTAGCGGTGCCTGTAAAAAACCGGGTGGCGAAGGCGAAAAACCGTCTATGAGCGAACTGCAAAAAAAACTCGGTGAGCAACTTGGAAAAATGCAGGAAGGCATGAAACAAGGTCAGGATCCGAAAAAAATGGGTAAAGATTTTGCGGATGCCGTGCAAAAACAAGCCGCTATTCGGGAAGCTTTGCACCAGATGAAAGAACAAATGAGCCAAAACCAGAAAAAAGGTGAGGATGGCAGCGGTGGCATCGATGAAATGATTAAGAAAATGGACGAAATTGAGAAAGATTTAGTCAAAAAAAAACTCAATCCTGAAACTTTAAAAAGACATAAAGAAATAGAAACCAGACTGTTAGAGTTTGAAAAAGCAAAACGCGATCAGGAAGAAGATGATAAGCGTCAGTCAAAATCTGCCATAGAAATACCACGAAAATTACCTCCAAATCTGGAAGAATACCTGCAAAAACGCAAGGCTGCGCTGGAACTTTACCAAACAGTTCCGCCGGATTTAAAGCCATTTTATAAAAATTTAGTAGAAAAATACTTGCGACTTGTTAACTAATTGATTAAACTTACGTATACTATTAATGCTCGCTAAGAGTTTAAACCAACTTACGGAATGTCTTTTAACAAAAAATCTCTTTTCTTCATCAAAACAAGTTGCAAATGACTGAGTTAGTTCGATTAAAAATTAATTCTCGTTTAGAAAATATTGCCAAAGTAGAATCGATGATAGAAACATTGAGAGTTCAATATGCTATCAACGATGAACAGTACGGCAATATGTTGCTTGCTTCCGTAGAGGCAGTGACCAATGCTATTGAGCATGGCAATAATCTCGATGAACAAAAAGTAGTAGATATAGAAGCTTCAAAATGTGATGCTGCATTTAAACTTTCTGTTCGAGATCAGGGCAAAGGCTTCAATCCGGACAGATTACCGGATCCGACTACACCGGAATTTCGTGAGCAACCGGATGGCCGCGGTGTATTTCTAATGCGCAAACTAGCCGATGAAGTATTTTTCAGAGACGGCGGCAGATGCGTCGAAATGCGCTTTTTATTATCGTAGAAATTGTCTGAACTATGATTTTTGTGATTCACTTGATTAAAATGATTTCAAAAAAAGTTTGCGTTGTTTGCGTCATTGCGTGAAATTATTTATCATTTTTACATTCATGGCCGTTACCTTTCACTTCGATAACATATCCAAACCAACTTTCTTCAAAGCAACGAAAGTTAAAACGTGGCTGAAAGCAATTGCTGCTAAAGAAAAATTTGTTATCAAAGAGTTGAATTATATTTTTTTAGAGGATGAAGGTTTATTAAAAATAAATATCGAATACCTGAACCACGACACCTACACGGATATCATTACGTTCGACAATTCTGAAATAAACGGAAAAATAGAAAGCGATATTTTTATTTCTTTAGAACGTGTGGAAGCCAACGCAAAAAAATTCAACACTACATTTGAAAACGAATTGCATCGTGTGCTGGCACATGGTTTACTGCATTTGTGTGGTTACAAAGACAAAAAGAAAACAGATGTAGAACTTATGCGCAAGAAAGAAGAAGAAAGCTTGGCGTTGTTATAACTTTTCTATTAGCGTCTTTGCGTGAAAATCATTTCTCTCTGCTAAACGAAGTTTTTTCTATTTCATCACTGCTGATATAACCATCTGAAGTTTCATCTTTGATAACGGTATCGCGTTGCCATTCTTCTACAGTGAGTTTTTCATCTTCTTTTAAAATGGAAATATTCAGTTGCTGAATATATTGCTGCAACATAGCCTGCACTTCTTCCACTTTATCATCAGGCACCGTAATGGTAATTGTTTTCATAGAATAAATTTAACCAAAAAAGCTGAGCTTTAGTTCCGCTAAAAATGAATTAAATAAGGAAAATGCAAAAGCATACTCAGCATACTATTTTGAAAAAAAAGTATAGATTAAGCCTGTTTAGTTGCTTCTTTTTCTTTCTTGGTAATAATTTTTTCAAATTCTTTATCAATATAGTACAAGCTTTGAGAACCTTTGCCAATCAGCTTTATCTTGTCGATAATACGTTTAAACTGCACTTCTTCTTCTCTTTGTTCATCCACAAAAAACCGTAAAAAGTCTACAGATGCCATATCGCCTTCTGCTTCGGCAATTTTCACAATATTATAGATAGACTTGGTGACACTTTGTTCGCCTTTTAACGAAAACTCGCAGACTTCTAAAATATCTTTAAAGCTATTCCGTGGTTGTTTTACGGCAGGCACAATGGCATGCTCACCTACTTCATTCAGGTAGTCGAAAAATTTCATAAAATGCACATGTTCTTCATCCGACTGTGCTCTGAAAAACTTAGCACAACCTTCCAGTCCTTCACTTTCGCACCAGGCTGCCACAGCCAAATAATTAAACACTGCAGCTGCTTCCATTTCTAAATGATGGTTAAGTGCTTTTTCTACTTTCTTAGGAATAATCATACCGGTTATTTTACGTACAAAATTAACAAATACAACAGGATATACAAGTTTTTGTTTTTCAGCTCAAAAATCAACTCTAATAAAACATCGCCACACTCAAGCCTTTGGAGGCAGAAGGCCAGTTGTAAGTATGCAAAGTTCTGCCGTTAAATTCATAGGTGGAAAATCCATTAGCAGGCAAACTGAAATCCATGCCTTTAAACGACTGTACACCAGTAAATAACGGTACAGACGTATAGTCAGAAACGGCATTTCGGTTATTATCAAACATAAAATATGCCAGTGTATTTAATTCTTTAGCGGCAAATGTTGTATTCACGCAATTATTGCCATTGATGGTTAAAGCATCTCTGTCCAATAATACTGTTTTGGAAACACTGAAGAATATGGAAACGCCTTGTGTTGCAGTAAACGGAATAATCGCATTAAAACCGATGTTCAACAGACTTCCCTGTGGCGGAAAGGTGCGCAGATAAACCATATGATTCGAACTTTTAAACGGCTCGAAATAAAAATGAATCGGTCGGTCACCGGGTTTTCCGGTAGACACCTGAAATTCGTAATACGTGTTTTTCTTTGCAGGGAAATTTTTATAATATCCTTTGGCATCTGTCAATAAGGTGGCGCTTGGCGCCGCAGTCAAGCGTTCACCATTGGTTGCGCTTACTTCATAAATTTCAATTTTATTATTGGCGCTTACATTGTTCTCTATAAAGCTAACCAGCCTGCCGGAAATAACAACATTTTCACTTTCAGGAATAAGGGTAGTCGGAACCTTTCCGTCATTAAAAAATTTGAACAATTCAATAAACGATTCCTCACATGCTGCTATTTCATTATGGTCTTTGTTGGGTATCACTATGTTTAGTGCATTTGGAATCGTACTGGTATCTTCCACAACAAAATCTGTGTTGGTGCGAATATTCAATGTTGGAACAGCCTCTGATGGAATATCAGATCTGTCCGGTAAAAAAGGTGCCAGCCATGCCAGTCGATTAATATTTGCTGCGTATTCCGTTTTACTGCAATAATTAAAACTCAAATTTCCACCAAGAGAATGCCCCACAATATTTACCTTATCATAGCCGGTTTTCACTTTCACTTCTTTTATAAAATCATCCAGTGGCTTGGTGTTTTTGGGTGCATTCTGAAAATCCAGTGTATTCCAGTCGTAGGTAAACAACTTACTTTCCGGATAGCCGTTTGCCCTGAAATATTGAATTAATTGTGTATAAGAATCACCGCAGCCGTACAATCCGTGAATAAACACAATTGGAACATAATTATCAGAAAAAACAGTTTCCTTTTTGCAGGAAATGATGGTGGAAAGCAATAAGAAAGAAAACAGAACTTGTTTTAATTTTTTCATAGTCAAATATAGTGATTACACAACAAGCCGATGTGGAAATAGTTTAAAATTTGACCGATTGAGTATTGGTAATGCTGACCAACTATGGAATGAAATTGGCTTTGTTGAATATTTGCTGAAAGGAGGAAAGACTTAAGGATAATACTAATTATAAAAATCAATATCTTTTAATAAGTTTTCAATTTCGATTTTTAACTTGGGCAAATGAACAATAAGAACACCCCAAATAATATAATCATCTACTTTATCATACGCATGAATTACCCAATTTCTTAAGTCTACGATTCGTCTGGAATTTTCGATTTCAATGGTAGCATCTATTTTTAAAATTCTACTAAGAGCTTCACCAATAATTTCTAATTCGCGTTCTACCGCTCGTCGTAATTGTTTATTATTTTGATAGAGTGTAAAATCTTTCTTTTCTCCAATAAAATCCTCAATAGAATCAATAGAAGTTTTTATGTCAAACAAATACTTTACCACATCAGGATTCATAAATCAACTCTTTGTTTTTATGAATACTTTTTATGAATACCGGATTAGAGAGTGAGTTTTCTGTAATGATATCAATTTCTTTTTGAAGAATTTTTTTTAATTCGTAATGCAATGTAAAATAGTTATCCGAATATTCTTCGATGGAGATGTTTTTATTGAAATCTAACAAAAAATCTATATCGCTATCATTCGTTGCAATGCCTTTTGCCTGTGACCCCACCAAATACAAATACTTCACATTATTCGCCTTACAGAGCGAAGTAATGGTATCTATATTATTTTTTATGATTGGTAACATGGTATTATAAAGATAAGAAATTAATTAAAACTGAGTATCACACCCCAATTCCTGAATGAAATTGGCTTTTTTGAATATTTGTGCGAAGGTGGTGAGGTTCATTGAGTCTTATTTATTCAATAATTTTGACTTTTGTATATCAAATTCTTCTTGTGTAATTACACCCGTATCCAATAATTCCTTAAATTTCTTTAGTTCATCTGCAACTGAGAAATTATTTTGGATAATTACACTATTTTCTTCTTTTTCTTTACAAGGAATGACTTCACAGAGCTGTATTGCATCTTCAATAAAAATATTTACTTGCATCATACCTGTACCAGCTAAATTTGCAAGGAATGATAGTTTGCCATTATCATGCATGGATATTTTAGAAGATCTTATTTTCTTTATAATTGCCCATTTATTTGCAAAACTTGCTGTTGTTTTTTGTCCATAAGTACCTGCAATGGCTGCTACACCACCAGCTGCTGTAACAAATATAAAGTCTTTATTTGCACCAGAACCATAGCCAAATCTAATTGTATCACCAATTCTATATGTAATTCCATTAGAAGCAATATATCCATCTTGAATTATATCAGAATCCATTAATTCATTATCTTCTTTAATGTACACTTTCTTGTTGTTATATACTTTACCATCCAGTGTGAATGATTTTACATATTTATAACTTGAATTATAACTCCATCCATCTTTGAAGTCTTTATATTTTATCACTTTTCCGGTAGTATCTAATATTTCACATTTTACTACATTATTATTTGATGTAATTATTTTATCCTGACAAAAGGAATATAAAGGTATCGTGATAAAGCATAATAATATAAATCTCATAGTCTTATAGTTTAGAAAAAAAAGTTCTACAATTGCATATCAAATATAAATAATAAATTGTATAATTTATTCATCTAAAAAATGTAGTTACTTTGAAGAACTTCCGTTTTTTTGTTCTCAACAAAATGAGCTCTTCATTTTAAATTTAACTCAGAGTATATAGTGTAAGGCTGTGCTCAGAAAAAATCATTACAAGATTTCTCGCTGCGCTCGAAATGACATATTCGTACTACACCACCGCAGCCAGTCTCGCGGCCTGGTCAATGGCACGTTTCGCATCCAGTTCTCCGGCCTCAAAGGCACCGCCTATCACGTGTACGGTTTTGCCGGCATCTTTCAAAGGTTGCTCCAATTCGCGTAAAGAAAGTTGTCCGGCACAAATCACCACATTGTCGCAGGGCAATACCTGTGGCGTTTTGGTTTTATCTATAAAGTGTAAACCTTCATCATCTATTTTGGTATATTCAACGCCGGCCACCATTTTCACTTTTTTCATTTTCAGCGTCGTGCGGTGTATCCAGCCGGTTGTCTTGCCCAGCTTCGCGCCCACTTTTCCGTCGGTACGCTGAAACATCGTTACTTCGCGTGCCGGTGCTTCTATATGTTGCTTCATACCGGCAATGCCTCCACGCACTTCATTCTTTCTGTCGATGCCCCATTCTTTTATCCATTCTTCTTTATTCAGCGTGGTGCTTTCGCCAGCCTGTGTCAGAAATTCACTCACATCAAAGCCGATGCCACCTGCACCAATTACTGCCACTTTTTTGCCAACTGCAGCACCGTTTTTCAGCACATCAATATAACTCAGGACTTTCGGATGGTGGATGCCTTCAATACTTAAGTTGCGCGGTGAGATTCCGGTAGCAATCACCACTTCATCAAACGAAGTCAGATCAGCTGCATTTACTTTTTTGTTTAGTTGCACGTCTACTTTATGCAGTTCCAGTTGTTTTTTGAAATAACGCAGCGTTTCGTAAAACTCTTCCTTGCCCGGAATTTTTTTCGCCATATTAAACTGTCCGCCGATTTCTTTTTCCGCATCAAACAAGGTTACTGCATGTCCGCGTTCTGCCGCAATAGCAGCAAACGACAAACCTGCAGGTCCGGCACCTACCACGGCAATTTTTTTCTTGGTAGAAGTTGGCGTGTAATTCAATTCCGTTTCGTGGCAAGCTCTTGGATTTACTAAGCAGCTCGACAATTTATTGGAAAACGTATGATCTAAACAAGCCTGATTGCAAGCGATGCAGGTATTGATTTCGTCCGCACGGTTTTCTTTGGCTTTTTTCACCCAGTTTTCATCCGCTAAGAATGGACGCGCCATACTCACCATATCTGCACAACCATCTGCCAGCACTTGTTCCGCCACATCCGGCATATTGATACGATTAGAGGTACATAAAGGAATGGACACTTCGGATTTCAGTTTTTGCGTTACCCAGGCAAAGCCTGCACGCGGCACAGAAGTGGCAATCGTCGGAATGCGCGCTTCATGCCAGCCAATGCCTGTATTAATTATTGTGGCACCGGCTTTTTCAATTTCTTTGGCTAACTGCACCACTTCTTCCCAGGTGCTGCCGTCTTCAATTAAATCCAGCATGGACAAGCGATAGATAATGATAAAATCTTTACCTACTTTCTCGCGCGCCTGACGTATAATTTCAATCGGAAATTTGATTCTGTTTTCATAACTGCCGCCGTATTCGTCAGTTCGGTGATTGGTATGTTTTACTATAAACTGATTGATGAGGTAGCCTTCCGAGCCCATGATCTCCACGCCGTCGTAGCCGGCTTCTCTTGCTAATGCCGCACTGTCGGCAAAATCGCTGATGGTTCTGCGCACGCCCCAGGTGGTTAAGGCACGCGGTTTAAACGGATTGATAGGTGCCTGTATACGAGATGGTGCCACACTCAACGGATGATAAGCATAACGTCCGGCATGCAAAATCTGCAACGCAATTTTTCCGCCTTCACTGTGGACGGCATCCGTTACGATCTTATGCTTTTTTACATGTCCATGATTGGTCATTCTGCCCGCAAACGGTTTCAGCCAGCCTTCCCAGTTGGGCGCAAAGCCGCCGGTCACAATTAAACCTGCATCGCCTTTGGCTCGTTCTGCATAGAAGGCGGCCAGTTTTTCAAAGCCGTTTTTTTCTTCTTCCAGATTGGTGTGCATGGAACCCATCAGCACACGGTTTTTTAATTTGGTAAACCCTAAATCCAGTTCTGACAATAAATGCGGATATTTGTTTGAGGACATTTGTATTTTTGTTTTATGAAAGATAATAATTTTATTTCAATGCACGCATTGATTTTTTCACGCAAAGACGCTTCCGAAGTTTCGGAAGAACGCAAGTTTTTAATTCGACATATTATGATACTTATAATAAATAACCTAAAGCAAGCAATGGAACGGTATTATTCATTGTTATTAAATATTGATGACGCCAGTTTTTCACTAAAACCTACACCGGATAAATGGAGTAAGAAAGAAGAATTAGGTCACCTTATAGATTCGGCACAAAATAATATTCAACGATTTATCAGAGTACAATATGAAGAGCATGTACACATACGCTACAACCCGGACAACTGGGTAGCGATGAATAATTATCAAACCAGAGATACTAAAGAGCTGATTGAAATGTGGTATTTGTTAAACAAACAAATCATTGCCATTCTTGAAAAGATGCCGCAGGAAAAATGGGAAACGCTGATGAGTTTTGACGTGAATCCTGCTGTAAAAAATACGACCCTATTTATAGCGGAAGATTATGTAAAACATATGGTGCATCATTTAGAAAGTATTACTTCAAGATAAAATGCAGAACGAACTCAACATAGCACTTATACAAACTGATTTGGTTTGGAAAGACAGGAAAATTAATCTTTCCAATATTGAAAAAATATTCTTATCTATTAAAGAAGATATTGATATTATAATTTTACCGGAAATGTTCACCACCGCTTTTTGTGTGGATGACGTGCGTTTAGCAGAAGACATAAACGGTGAAACTACCAGCTGGATGCAACGGATGGCTAAAGAAAAGAATACAGCGATTTG
>JBIKPT010000035.1:0-20503 GCA_044357355.1 Chitinophagales bacterium | reverse complement strand
AAATACCGTTGTAGATATTACAGAAAAAGTTGAAGAACCAATGATGGTAGCAGAAGAAGAAGTTGTAATGCAGGAAAAAAAGTCACGTAAACCTTCTTTAATGTCTTCATTAGGTTCCAAATTCATCACATTCATTAAGTCGGATGTCGATGATTTCGAGAATAAATAATAACCATAAAATAGAGTAACATGGAATTTGAAATGTTTAGCGAAAATAATTCTATCATCAAAGTATTAGGTGTTGGTGGTGGTGGTTGTAATGCCGTTAATTATATGTATGAGCAGGGAATTCCCGGCGTAAATTTCGGCGTTTGCAATACAGATAAACAAGATTTATTAAAAAGTCCTGTACCTACAAAAATACAGTTAGGTACTAATTTGTTAGAAGGCTTAGGTGCTGGTGCAGATCCTGAAGAAGGCAGACGCGCGGCGCTGGAATCCGAAGAAGAAATTCGTATGTATTTGTCTAACAATACAAAAATGGTATTCGTGACGGCAGGAATGGGCGGCGGCACCGGAACAGGCGGCGCACCTATAGTGGCAAAAATTGCCAAGGAATTAGGAATTCTTACCGTTGGTATTGTTACGATTCCATTTTCTAATGAAGGAAAACCAAAACGTGATAAAGCTGAACGTGGTATTCAGAACATGAAAGAAAATGTGGATGCACTTATCGTAGTGTCTAATAATAAATTGTACGATATATTTCCGGATTTGGATATCGATGAAGCATTTTCTAAAGCAGATGATATTTTAACTACAGCAGCAAAAGGTATCACGGAAATTATCACGAAACCTGGTAAAATAAATGTAGATTTTAATGACGTAAAACGCGTCATGTCTAACAGCGGTGTTGCCATTATCGGTATTGGAAAAGGTTCCGGCGATAACAGAGCGAATCAGGCAATTGATGAAGCCATGAATTCACCGTTACTGGAAGATGCAGATATCTTTGGTGCAAAAGGTGTAGTGCTGTATATTACTTACGGCAATGGAATAAAAATGCGCGAACTGGATATGATCACAGATGCTATTCAGGCACAGACTCAAACCGACTGCGAAATTATTTGGGGTGTTTGTAAAGATGATTCTTTGGGAGATGATATTGGCATTACCTTAGTGGCGACTGGTTTCCAGACTGGCGAAATTAAGAAAGAACGAAAACAAGTTCAACGCCAGATAGAAGAGAAAGTTGTGTATACGCTGCAAACAAAACCTACTGTCGTTCCACAGACGGATAACAAAACAGTAAATGAACAACAGGATACTAAATCTGTTATAGAAACAGTTGGCTGCATAGGTAATAAACCGAATTTAAATTCCGTTATAGAAGAAACGCAGGAAGATACTGAAGAAAATGATGTGTTCAAACCTACTGTAAACAATGATATTTCCAATGATAATGAGATTGAATTCGAAATTAATTTGTCAGCACCGGAAATGGATATTAAAATAGTAGACAAACCAAGAGTGCACTTGGTAGACGAAATGGAAAGTGACTCACATTTTGCTGCAGAAACACAATTTTCTTTGTTTGAAACACCAGCTGGAAAGATTGCAGATGAAATCGATAATCAGGATTTGGAAAGAGATTTAATTAAAAAGAGAATAACACTGGATATGCAGAAACACCAGATAAGTTTATACGAATTGGAAAAAGAACCTGCATATAAACGTTATGGTATGGAATTGGATAACTCGATTCCCTCAGACGAATCTAATTTCTCCAATTACATGATTTATAATAATTCTGAAGAGCCAGGCAAAATAGAAATACGTCCGAATGCAATGAAGGATATAACCTTAGATTAAACCACGCGTTTAATTATCTGTTCCCCAGATTGGCTACACCGCAATGGTGTAGCTTTTTTTTGCTTATGCCATACTTATGCCACACTCATGCCACGATATTCGTGGTATGATAATCAAACAAAATGTTTTATCGATTAATTGCCATACAAATACTTGTCCTGTAAGGATAATCTGTTTATAGAAAAGTATACAATAATTCATAGCTCCGTAGGAGCGACCTTACTAATAGAAAGCTCCTACGGAGCTGCATTTTATCTATAACCATATCTATATACAAGTTTATGCCTGTGGAATAAATACTTCATCTAGTGTATTTCTAATATCTATTTCGTGATGTGTGTCACACACACAATAACACTCTATGCCGTAGTGTGTGTCTCACACACCATAATCACAAAATAAAAAATACACTTTAACGTATATAGAAGAATAAAACGGAATTGTTATGCATGCAAAAACATCCAAAAAGAAAATCTTCCTTTATATGATAGTAAGCATTTTCTTAACAGGATTTCTTATTCCACAAAATCTGAAAATGCCGGTTGATGGTGCATCCAAAAGCAGCTATAACCAACAATCTTTCTGGTATTATCCTTGGGGAAAATCCGGCACGCACAAAGGTGTAGATATCTTTGCCAAAGAAGGTACAGCCATTAAATCTGCTACAAAGGGTATTGTTGTGTATGCAGGTCAGTTAGGATTAGGTGGAAATGTAATTGTAGTACTTGGTCCCAAATGGCGGTTTCACTATTATGCGCATTTGCAGAAAATAAATACTAAGAAATTTTCGTTCGTATCAACTGATAAAAAAATTGCCTCAGTGGGCAATTCCGGAAATGCTAAAGGAAAACCACCGCATTTGCATTATGCAATTACAACATTAATTCCATATGTCTGGCGTATGGATAAAAGTCCTCAGGGAACAAAAAAAATGTTCTACCTCAATCCGATTGCGTATTTAAATAAATAAAAAGTTGCGCGCCAAGGCGCGCCACAGAATTTTACTAACCAAATAAAATCCGATAAACTATTATCTAATTACTTAGATGCTTTTTTCTTAGCTGGCGTTGCAGCTGCTTTCTTTGCAGGCGCTTTTACCGCTGCTTTTTTAGCAGGCGCTTTTGCTGCCGCTTTTTTTGCCGGAGCTGCTGCTTTTTTAGTAGCTGGTGCAACTTTTGCACTCGCTTTTGCTGCAGTAGCTTTTACATCTTTAGTTACTTTTTGAACCTTGCTTTCAATTTTCTTTTCTGCTTTCTTTAAGTTAGATTCAAATTTTACCGTTGCTTTTTCTACGTTTTTTTGTAAACCTTTAGTCGCTTTTTTTACGTCTTTCTCAATTTCTACCGTAAATTTTTCTGCTTTTTTAGAGAAATCAGCCGCAGCTTTCTTCGCTTTCGTTTCGCCTTGGTTTACGTTTTCATTGATGAAATGAAATAATTTTTCTATTCTTACTTTTGCTTCATCTACCACATTTTCTGCTTCTGCCAATACGTTTGCACGTACTTTGTCTACATCTACTATCTGATTGATTCTGCCTTTTATTTTTTCACCGTATTCCTGTAAATTTTCTTTCTGACCTTCTACCTGCACTTTCACATCAGATGAAAGGTGTTGAATGTTAGATTTTACTTCTTCTACTTTCGCATTAAAGTCTTTTAATAAGGCATCAAATGCTTGTTGAAATTTTTTAGTTGAATCCATTTTTTTTTTTGATATTACAAAATTAGATACAACGCATTAATCAAGCGTTATAGTCATATTAAGTATTCCTGAATTAATAGCTGTTGATTTTAAATTAGTTCGTGTTTATTGCAAATTTTAGGTTAAGAAATCTTGATTTAGGTCAATTATCTAGCGGTAACTGACAGCCATCAAGCCTATATTTCCTATTCAACTCACCTGATTCACATATCTTTTAGTATCTTTGGCAAAATTTTTTTTATGCTATTAGTAAACAAAGATATGGTGGTAAGTGTCCACTACGAATTAAAAGTGGATAATAACGGCGAGTTGGTAACTGCTGATAAATCCAGTCCGGAACAACCATTGGTATATATACAAGGTGCCGGTATGTTGTTAGCAGATTTTGAAACAAACTTAGCCGGCAAAACAGTTGGCGATACGGTTAGTTTTAAAGTAGCTGCAGAAAACGGGTATGGCTTGAGAAACGAACAGGATATTGTGAGTGTTCCGGCTGACAGTTTTAAAGACCAAAACGGCAACTTAGATACCAACGTTATAAAAGTTGGAAATGTATTGCCTATGATGGACGACCAAGGTCAACAGTTTCAAGGTATAGTTTGTGAAATAACACCAGATGCGGTAATTATGGACTTCAATCATCCGATGGCTGGTAAAGAACTGAACTTTACCGTTACAGTTGCTGATGTTCGTCCTGCTACGGCTGAAGAACTAGAACACGGACATGTTCATGGTCCTGGTGGTCATCACCATTAATTGTCATTCCGAGCATAGCGAGGGATCTTAGTAAATTATTATACAAGACCTGATAAGTTTAAAACTTGTCAGGTTTTTTATTTTCTAATTGCGTTATATTTACTGTATTAAATGTACTTATGAAACGACTATTTTCTTTACTTATAATCTGCGGCTTGTTGTTTTCTTGTCAGCAAAAAAATGAAACCACAATTGCTGATACAGGTACTGAAGTACAAACAGGAAATATTAAATTAATTCCGATTGAAACACCGGCAGGTAATTTTAAAGTTTGGACAAAACGTATTGGCAACAATCCAACTGTAAAAGTATTGCTGCTGCACGGCGGACCTGCATGTACACACGAATATTTTGAAGTCTTTGAGAATTTCTTTACGCAGGAAAAAATTGAGTTCTATTATTACGACCAATTGGGTTCTTATTATTCTGACCAATCTGCCGATACTTCGCTTTGGCAATTAGACAGATTTGTGGAAGAAGTGGAACAAGTGCGCAAGGCATTGAAATTAGATAAAGACAACTTTTATTTATTAGGTCATTCCTGGGGCGGCATTTTAGCCATGCAGTATGCATTGAAATATCAAAGTAATTTAAAAGGCTTGATTATTTCCGACATGATGTCGAGTGCACCGAAATATGGAAAATACGCAGAAGAAGTTTTATCCAAGCAAATGAATAAGAATATATTAGATACTATACGTGCAATTGAAGCGGCTAAAGATTTTAGCAATCCAACGTATATGCGTTTGCTGACACCACATTTTTATGAGCAGCATATTTGTCGTTTTCCTGCTGATGAATGGCCGGATCCGGTGAAGCGCACGTTCAAACATTTGAATAGTGTCATCTATACGCAAATGCAGGGACCAAGCGAGTTTGGTATTGCAGGAAATTTAGCAAATTGGGATGTCAGCGATTTATTAAAAAATATTGCAACACCAACATTGACCATTGGTGCAAAATACGATTCTATGGATCCTGAATTTATGAAATGGATGTCGACACAGTTTCCGAATGGTTCTTATTTGTATTGCGCCAACGGCAGCCACATGTGCATGTACGACGACCAGCAAACCTATTTCAAAGGGTTGATAAAATTTATAAAAGCAGTAGATAAAGGCGAGAAGAAAGTGGTGCTGAATTGATGGCAATAAGAACTCTTCTTTTAACCACATAGAAACATAGATTATTATAAAGCAAAACGATATGTAGTAATTTAAGTTCGCTGTAGATACACATATTGTAAGCTTTGCTTACAACTATGATTTTCCTGACTAATGAAATGTATAGTACTCATTTTCTGCTATACTTTAAAAACCTATGATTCTATGTGGTTAATTATTTCAATGCTTCCAGCATCGCTTTCGCTTTCAGCAAACATTCTTCATATTCTTTTTCTGCATCGCAGTCTATAGTGATGGCGCTGCCTGCTTGTATGGATATGTATTTATTGGTGGAGTTATATAAAATACTTCTTATCACTACATTAAAATCAAAATTTCCTTTAGGCGTAATATAGCCAACCGCACCGGAGAACAATCCGCGCTTGGTCGGTTCGTATTGTTCTATCAGTTCCATCGCAGCAATTTTAGGTGCACCTGTCATCGAACCCATCGGAAACACAGCTTTTATAATTTCTGAGAACGATAGGTTTTGCTCTATGTTACACGTAATGGTTGAAATCATCTGATGCACTTGTTCAAACGTATAAATACCAAATAATTCTTCCACATCCACAGAATTTTTGATGGCTATTTTAGAAAAATCATTTCTAACCAAATCAACAATCATGACATTTTCGCTGCGTTCTTTCTCATCAAAAAATAATTGCTGCTTTAATAAATTATCTTGTTTTTTTTCTGTCATCCTTTTGCGCGTACCTTTTATTGGCTGTGAAATCAACGTGTTGTTTTGTCGCTTTAAAAACCGTTCCGGTGACGCACACAATAAATAATTAGATTCGTTTTTAAAGAAAGACGTAAAAGGTGCTTTTGAAATTTCATTTAGTTTCTGAAATACAGCAACTGGGTTTATTTCAACGTTTTCACAATAAAATTCCTGACAAAAATTTAGTTCGTAAATATCACCGAGTTGGATGTGGGTTTTGATTTTTTCTATAGTAGAAATATAATCGTCTTTTGAAATGCGATTTGAAATTTTAGTCGTGAGTCGTGAGTCGTGAGTCGTGAGAGATTTTTTAAATGTGATTAATTTTCTAAACTCATTTAAAGCACTTTCACTTTTACCTTCACTCTCACCTTCACTCACAATTCCAATTTCCACTTTTCCATTTTCTATTTTCACCAAATATTTCGGTACAAAAAAGTGCAACAACGGATTTTGGATATTATCTATTTTTGTTGATTCTAATCTTGGTTCTATTTCATTTTTCAAATCGTAATTCAGAAAACCGAACAACCAATCCTGATGTTGTTGTTGAAATGCATCAAACTGTTCTAAACAATTTTTAGTTACAGAAATCACATCAACAGCATCAATGGCAAACAAAGAACCAAACGTAGAATATGGATAATTCGGATAATTATTAGAATCTAAATAACAGAAATGGGTTACCTGATTAGAAATCTCTACTAATTGAAGTTTGAACGTTTCAATATCAGATACAGGAAATGGATAAAATATTCTCATTGTTGTGAATGCAAGATAACAACATCTTGTATATTAGCTGAGCCTGTAAAAGCTACGCCAACAGCTTTCCTTCTGTCAAATCTATCAATTGCTCGCGGCCTGGTCCGTTAGAAACCATCGCTACTTTTGTGTTGAGATAAGTTTCTAAATAGTTGACATAATCCTGTAATTCACTTGAAATGGGACCTGTTGGATTTATCGTACCCCAGCTTTTGAAAAAGATATTCGTTGGAACGATTGCACGGTTCACCATATCATACGGCAAATCTTTAGTTTCCTTGCCATCGTATTTATAATGTGTGCAAACGCCAAATTCGTCAAATGCATTTAAAATATCTGCCTTCGTTATCACTAATTTAGTAACACCATTGATTAAACAGGCATAATTCAAAGCCGGTAAATCAATCCAGCCGCAACGACGCGGTCTGCCGGTGGTAGCACCAAATTCAGCACCTTCTTTGCGCAATTTCTCACCTGTTTCATCTGTAAGTTCAGATGGAAAAGGTCCGCTGCCAACGCGTGTGCAATAAGCTTTGGTAATGCCAATCACTTCACCTATGTGTTTTGGTGAGATACCTAATCCGGTACAAACTGCAGCAGAAATAGTGTTGGATGAGGTAACAAACGGATAGGTTCCGAAATCTATATCCAGCATGGAGCCTTGCGCACCTTCTGCTAAGATTTTCTTTCCTTTTTTCAAGGCTTCATTTATGAAATAGACAGATTCAACCTGTTTGTATTCTTTGAGTTTTTCGATTGCATCAAACCAGCTGTCTTCCAGCTCGCTAAGTTCATAATCAAAATTATAAATTTGCAATAACTGCAAATGCTTTGCTTTCAGCAATTCATATTTTACGATAAAATCATCTTCTAAAATATCACCAACTCTGAGACCGTTACGACCGGTTTTATCCATATACGTAGGTCCGATTCCTTTTAAGGTAGAGCCAATTTTAGAAGAACCTTTAGAAGATTCTGAGGCTGCATCTAATATTTTGTGTGTAGGTAAAATCAGATTGGCACGTTTGGAAATAATCAGCCTTTCTTTTACCGGAATTCCCTGTTTTTCCAGGTTTTCGATTTCTTTTAATAAAGTAACCGGATCAATGACAACACCGTTACCAATATAATTAATTTTCCCTTCGCGAAAAATTCCGGAAGGTATCGTGTGTAAAACATGTTTAACACCATCAATATAAAGTGTGTGTCCCGCGTTCGGGCCACCTTGAAAACGCGCAATAATATCGTATTTATCGGCAAGGTAATCAACAATTTTTCCTTTTCCTTCGTCGCCCCATTGCAGGCCTAATATTACATCTACTTGCATGTATTGGTTGTTAGTTATAATTAATAAATAATAAGATTTAAATCTGAAAATGAAGTTCAGAAAATTATTTAGGATAACCAATTATTGTAGATAAAATCTGTGTTACTGTTAGAAATGAGTTCAGTAATGACGAATTTTCCAATTGAAATTTAATTTTATTAAATTGACTTATATATAGTATATGAACTGGTTGTAATAATTAAAATGCCAACCAGACGCATAATAGTGGTCGGACTCATAAACCGAAGCACGTATGCGCCAATAGGTGCTGCAATGACGCCGCCGATGATTAAAGCTAAAACAGGCTTCCAGGCATCAATTCCTAAAAAGAAAATAAAAACACCGGTACTAAAAAAGGTAACAAAAAATTCTGCGGTGTTGACTGTTCCGATTACTTCGCGCGGTGAATTTCCTTTGTCTATCAAATTCGAAGACACGATTGGACCCCAGCCACCGCCTCCAATAGAATCAAATAATGCACCAACAAAACCTAATGCCGGAGCAAATTTCCAACTGCTTTTTTTGCTGGGTATTTGTCTGAAACTTTTTATTAAAATATAGATACCTAATAGTAATAAATATCCGGCTATATAAGGTTTTATGAGTTTTCCGTCAAATATTTTAGAAATTAAATAAGCACCTATAACAGCACCTGCTACACCGGTGAATACCAACTTAAAAAATAATTTTTTATCAATGTTGCGCATGAAAATATGTGATAAACCGGAAACACCGGTGGTAAATACTTCTGCAGTGTGTACGCTTGCTGACGCAATAGCCGGTGGTACACCGATTCCTAACAACATGGTAGAACAACTTACACCATAAGCCATGCCTAATGCACCATCAATAATTTGTGCCACAAACCCGGCTGCAATAAACAATAAGAATTCTTTATCGAAACTAAATGTGTACAAGGGATTTGGATGCGTTGTGAAAATTTTCCATCCCAGAAAGCCTATCAGACTTAATTTCAAGGTGATCATCGCAAACGCAACATATTTGAAATTTATTTTTTCCATGTTTATATTTTTGGTGCAGTTGTACTTTCTTTTTTTCGGATAGTAAAATTATTATGTACTGAAAACCTGAGTATTTGACGATTAAAAAAATCAATGCCGCTGGGTCTTTGCTGAAACCAGTTAATATATCCTAACTCGAGTCCGACTCTTTTATTAAAATTATAGCGTGCAGAGAACCCAATTCTGTTTTGGTCGAATATATTACGCACAATGCTTTTTCCGGCATTCAGCATAATCTCATCAAACACAATCAAATGCAAGGATTTTTCTTCTTTTTTAAATATTGCATAATCAAGCGCAATCTGATATCTGAATCGAAAATTGTTTGTGTAACCTTCAGTTGTCTGCGTAAAATCTCTGTTTGTATTTTTAATAAATCGCCATTCTGCTCGGAAGCGTTGACTAATCGTAAATCTCTCAGAAATTTTATTCCGATGGTTTACTTCTAAATGTGGACGCCATTCCGGAATCATAAGAGTTGTTGGATTTAATTCATCATTATTGCCAATGTACCACATCGAAAATCCACCACCGATGTTCCAGTTTTTTTTAAGTTGTTTATCTAATGTAAATCGAAACAGAAATTGATGTTGTTTTACTGCTTTGCTTATAAAAAATCGTTCTTCTAATTCAGATTTTAGTAAAAAGTTTTTAGGTAGTTGCAAAGTTTGATAGTATCGAAACCACATCGAACCCTGATATTGTTTGTTTTTGGTTTGTGCAGTTATCGATAAATTCAAAAACAAGAATGATATTAATATTACCTGACGCATAAGTATGCTGCAAATCTACATAATCTACCAATAATATAGATTATATGGATTTATTAAATTAGTGTTACTCTTTTCTGTTTACAAGTCCAATCAGAAGTTATACCTCACGGTAGCTCCAAATGTTCTCTGGTCGCCAAGTACGCCAGCATAATTTCCCGGATTTCCGGCACCAGGTAATAATTGTTCAAAATATTGTTTGTTGGTTAAATTTCTGCTCCATACGAAAACTGAAAATCCTTCTACCGCACGGTAACCTATCCTAGCATTCAGTAAGTAATAACCATCTATATTTAAATATTTTGAAGGTGATGGACTGGAAGAAAATTTAGAACGATAGTAATTATCTATTCCTAAAAAGACTTCTCCTTTCTGATTAAAGATAGTAACAGGATATGCGGCATCTACACCAAAGGTGGCAATATATTTAGAGATACCTGGCAATACACCACCGGAAATATCTTTGAAGGCAGGTCGTGCACCCGTTTCTTCCAACGGAAGCGGTGCATTTTTAAACGATAAATATTTGCCATCTGTAAACGTAAAGCCACCATTTAAAGTTATAAATCTTTTAAAGCGATAACTTAATTCCAATTCAACACCAATTAATCTGATTTTATCTGCATTTGCCAGATAACCTCTGTTTAAGGTTAAGTCAGGCGTTTGCACCAGCGTTTGATAATTTTTGATTTGCGTGAAGAAAGTCGTTACGTTCAATGTTGAATTCTTTATAGGTTCAGTTTTCAATCCAAATTCAAAGTGATGTGTAAGTTCCGGTTTCACTTTCGCTAAGTCTGTTAAAACACCGGTACTGTCTGTCGGAAGTCCGCCTAAGTTAAGTCCTATTGGTTTAAATGTATTAGCATATGTAGTGTAAATTTTAACTTGTTTATGTGGTGAGTAGGCTACTGTTAATTGACCGGAAGCATTGAAATTACTGGCACTTGCCTGGAAAGCCTGATTGGAATATACAGATTTTTTTAGTGCAAGCAGAGCTGCATTAGTAGTTTCCAGACCACCGTATACTTCTCTTCTGAAATCAACAGATTTTTTGTCGTAGTTTAGTCTTAACCCTGGTAGAATTCTGAAACCTTTAAAAATTTCCCAGTCTACTTGTGCAAATAATGCGCCACTAAAATTATCTAACGATGGATAGGATTTTAATCCGTAGCCTTCCAATAAACCTGGTGTTTTCCAAAGTGCACTTGTGGATGACTGAACGAATCTATAAGTATCTTTACCAGCTTCTTCCTGATGGAATCCATCAGCACGCAATCTTTGGCCAAATAAAAACGCACCAAATACACCACTTAATTTTTTAGAAAATGTAGCAGCATATCTGAACTCTTGCGACCACTGTCTGTGCTTTGAAGGTGCCTGCGACAATGCTAATGCTTGCAAACCTGTAAAATCTCTATCGTTGGAGGGTATCCATTTCCAAAAACGTAAAGCAGTAGTAGAGGTTAAGGTTCCTTTCCCTAATTTGTAATCAACATTAACAGAAACACCACCCATATTTTGTCCGGATTTCCACGGTGTATCATGATCTATTATTCTGTCGAAAGGATTTTGAGAAGGTAAGGAATAGCCTAAACTTGCAATGATACTATCAAATTGTCTGTAACCGGCTCTCTTAGTTTGTACTACACCTGCATTTACTTGTGCATAGCCATCAGGTCGTTGTGAGGTGAAGTCGCCGGAAACCAAGATTTCTAATTTATCAATAGGTTTGTATAACAATTGAAGTCTTGCACTTATATTACTCAATGTGTTCACATCGTTGCCTGTTCTTATATTTTTTATTAATCCGTTTCTATGTGTTCCGGAAAATGAAATTCGAGCTGCGAGTTTGTCTTTTACAATAGGACCTGAAATAGATGCTTTTCCCTGAACGTATTGATAGTTTCCATAACTTAATTCTAAATTTCCTTGTCTGATAAAGGTTGGTTTTCTGGTGGTGATATTGAAGGCGCCTGCTGTAGTATTTTTACCGAACAAGGTTCCTTGAGGACCTCTTAGGACTTCAATTTGTTGAATATCCACAAAATCTAAAGTGGTAGCTGCTGGTCTTGCATAATAAACACCATCCACATAAAATCCGACACCAGGATCTAACCCGTCATTAGAAAGTCCAAACGTAGTACCCAAACCTCGTATATTTAAAGACGTATTTCTTGGATTAGATGAGTATAACTGAACAGAAGGTATTAATTCTTTTACTCTGTTTACGTTGAAAGAACCACTGTTTTCGAGCTGATTGGCACCAATAACTGTAATAGGTATTGGAATATCCTGAGCCTCTTCATTTCTTCTTCTGGAGGTCACCACTATTTCATCTAGATTACTGTTTCCTTCAATTACTCCAATTCTTAATTCTTTGCTCCAGTCCTTTATTTCCAATTCTTTGTCCTCATATCCTAAATAAGTGATGACAAGTGTTTTATTGGTAACCGTATCATCCACCGTTATTTCAAAGTATCCTTTTTCATCGGTAGTTGCGCCAAATGTAGTTCCTTTAATCACAACGTTTGCTCCTTGTAAAAGCTCGTTTTTGGCAATGTTTAAAATGGTACCTTTTAATACGTGTGAAACAGGGATTTTTGTTTCAGTAGTCACTTGATTAGAAAATATTGTATCCTGTGCAAAGGAATTGATCGCTATTGTCGTTAGCATAATGACGATGATTGATTGTAAGATTGCTTTTTTCATATTTCGATAATTTTGTTAATAGTTCTGCAAATCTATATAATCTACCAACAATATAGACTATGTAGATTTATTAAATTAATGTTATGCTTTAAAACAAGCAGAATTAGTATAATTAAAGAAAATAGAAATTATGATTACAAATTACTGGCACTGGTTAGCGATATTGTTTAATGCACTCACCAATATGGGTTTTAAGTATGCATCCATGGTGGAAGGAAATCCTAAGAAGAAATGGCTAATGTTTTCCGGTGGATTGGTGTTTGGTCTTTTTAATTCTATATGTTTTACGGAATGCCTGAAAACAATACCACTAAATCTGGCAAGTGCCATTTTCTTTTCTATGACGATTGTCAGCTTAACGGTAATTTCTTATGTTGTGTTTAATGAAGAGATGAACTGGACACGCATCGCAGGAATCGGTGTCATTATCGCCGGTGTTTATATCGTAAATATAAATTAGCATAACAGTTTATTTTTTCGGCTTTATGCGCACCATATCTATTTTTGGTATTTCTTTCTCTTTAAAGAAGAAATTTTGTTGAGTTTTCAGTCTTCTTTCAAAATCTGCAAAATTCTTTCTGGATTTATTGGTCCAAACACATTCAGCAAAAGCCACTAATCGCGGAAAAATCTGGTATTCCAGCATTTCTGCATTTTTAATAAACTCCTTGGAAATATAAGCTTCTCCACCTAAAATATGCTGTAAAGTTTTGTTGTCTTTTGTTTTTCCAGCCGGAGAAAATGTATAGGCTTTGTCTAAAGGAAGAAAGGTCATATCAAACGATTTTTTTTCGTCGTCCCAATCCTGATAATAATCAAAAGAACAAAGCTGGCGAGGTACCATGATAACATCTTTCCCTTTTGCTGCTGCACTAAGACCGGTTTTACTGTTCTTGTAGCTCTGTAGTATTGTTTTGTCGGAAACTAGAATATCGGTTCCGATTTATTTTTATTTTTAGAAATTAAATATTGTAAAGTGGCTTTGTCGGTGAAACCATTGCCTGCATGTAAACAGTTGCCTGGAAATAAAGCTGTAACTTCATCCGTAATTTTTTTAATGTCATAAAGACTATCTGTGCCGACAGGAAATTTTACTTCAGGTACGATATTTATAAAACGTTCCTGCGCATATTTCACGACATCTTTAATTTGTTCCTGTGTGTAATAGTTTTCTTTATCCGTTAATGAGGTATCACTTTCCAGTTCCAGTCTCCACTTTTTAGCATCGGCTAATTGCCAGTGAAACTGATTCAGCTTCAGTTTTGCCATTGCATCAAGATATTGTTTGATATCATCGATTCCGAAAAAATTATGCACGACATCTAGATGCTTTCCACGGTAAGCATATGCAGGAATATCTTTGATTTCAAGGCAAGGAATTGATTTTACAGAATCTGATTTCATTAACTGAAATAAAGTTTGTAAACCATAAAAAAGCCCTGTGTTTCCGCTGGATGTAATTGCTACTGAATTAGGTGTAATCACTATGGAATAACCATCAGCAGGCAGCTCAGTAGTTTGCGCAAGATTTAAACTTATGGCTGTAGCTCCGAAAGGAACAATGTTTTTTTTATTTCTGATAAAATCAGTGAGTTGTTTTTCAGGCGCTTTGTTCCGTCGTCACCACGAATTACTTTCACATCCAACCCTTTTGGAAAACTAAAATTGCCTTCGGTATATTTCAACTCATTTGGTTTAGGAATTACAGATACTTGTGCCTGCAAAGAAATGCTGTATACAATAATTCCAAAAAATCAAGGCACTTAAATATTTTATATGCAGATGTTTAAATTTTAGGATTTTTTATGTTCACATTGGTCTTTTTGGCAATTACCATATAACGTCAGCGAATGATTTTTTATTGTCTGGTGAAAGAGTTCACCGGCGCTTGTTTTCACTTGTTGTAAACGCGGATCACAGAATTCAAATACTTTGCCACAGTCCACACAAATTAAATGATCGTGATTTCTGTTGCCATAAGATTTTTCATACATCGCGTGGTTTTGGCCAAATTGGTGTTTAGTAACTAATTCGCATTGTACCAATACATCTAACGTATTATAAACGGTGGCACGGCTCACATTGAAATCATTGTTTTTCATCTGCAGGTACAATTCTTCTGCATCAAAGTGATCTTCTCTGTTGTAAATCTCTTCCAGGATAGAAAAACGTTCAGGTGTTTTGCGCTGTTTGTTGTTTTCTAAATAAGTAGAAAAGATATGCTTAACCTCGTTAAATGCTTTTATATCTATGGCCATTAGGCAAATTTACAATTTATGTTGCTAATATTAGAATAGATTCTTTGTTCATTTTTGCCTTAAAACCATGAGTTACGCTATTGAAGTATCACCTTGCTTGCAATATTATTTAATTTTAGGATATAAACTCCTTTAGCCAATTCAGACAAATCTGTTTCTAATGTATTCATTCCTTCTGATAATGCTACAGGTATAGTTTTTGTAATATTACCAGTCATATCAAAAATTAATATTTCAGTTGAGATGTCGGTTGCCGCTGTTATCGTTACGGATAATCTTCCTGTGGTATTCGGATTTGGGTAAACCTTTAATGCTGGAATTATTTTCGGCTGTTCCTCAACAATAGGTGAAGCAGCTACCTTTTGAGCTTCTGTTTCAACCAATTTTGTGGTATAATTTACTTCTTTTCTGGCAGCAGCATATGTTTCAACTGGCAAATTGTTTACTGAAATTTTATAAAAACCAAAAGAATACTTGCGAATTTTCGCATTGTTTAAATCATCGGAAGAAATTGCAGTATTAAAAACTCTTTGTATAGTTGTTTTTTGTGCACTTTTTAATGTATCTGTATACAAAAAATTATCCGTTCTAAAAGTAGTTTGTCCCATTGAAGCATAAAGGTTGTCAGCGAACAAATAGCTTGCACTTGCTTTTATTTTATTAGTATCTTTTATGTTTAATGTCGCGATTAAATCAATAGAATAATCAGCATCAGATTTATTGTTAAAGTAAATAAATATATCATACTGTTTATTCGTTGATGTTGACGTATTTTTATAAAAACTTCTAAACGAAACATTAGGCAATAAATCAAACCCACCGTTAGTATTGTCAATCATATAGATAGCTGTATCTTCTAAAATTGGTGAAACTAATAAGGCAGCATAATAGGTTGAATTGTACTGAACAGAATTTGTTGCATTGTTGTTGCCGGAAAAAGGATCTGCTGCGACTGTATTATAGCCTTTAGTAAATCTTGTCATATTATACCATGTGTCACTCTTTGCATAAGGAATATGATAATTGCATAACTTAATTGGATTAGTTTTATTGCAATTCATCGAAAGATTCTTGTTGGCATTTATATCATAGAAATTCATGATAACATCATAATAGTACATTGCATGCAACATCGTATTTCCTATTTTTTTCAGGTTATTGTAATCAAAATTAAAATTCCACTCAGAATACCATATTTCACTGTTTGCAGGTAATGCATTAATAAGACTCACTTGCGCCTGTTTAAAAAAGCGTTTATTGTACGAGATTTCTAATGTGTCTCTTATTTCATTAAATTCTTTTTTCAAAACAGCCTCTGATGAATTTGTGTTTTCCGTTAAAGGGATATTTTTTATAAAATTATAACTGTCTAAGTAAGGATGTATGATGTAAGCATCAATACCTATGTAGTTTCTGATATCGGAATTAATCATAAAATTATTCCAATTTTTAAAACCGCCATTTAAATATGCACCGATTGGCATTCCAAATTTTAAATGTGTGAGATGGTCTTCAAAGATTTGTTGACTAGTATTTGCTGGTTGTGCTGCTAATTTTTGTAAAGTGTCTGTCAGTAAAACATGATATAATTTTGATAGTCGTGCAAATGTCCAGAAAGTACTATTTGCCTCTTTAATGCTCTGTAAACTTCCATCATCTCGTATCCATATTTTTGTATCTGACGGACTGAAAATATTGTTATTATTCAGAAAGGTATTATAGTCAGACAAAAGATTGTCATCATACATATACGAGAATGTTTCGTTACTATATTCAATATTATATACAGTAACTCCATTTTTTATCAAGGTAAGATAAGCATCAATATTCTGATGAACTGTTTTCTTAAAATTATTACTAAGTGTTGAGTTATTGAACGCATCTAAATACCCTTTCTTTAGGTCTACTATAGCTTTAACTTTTGAAGTATCTCTAAATGTCTCTTTTCTTGTATCAAAATTTATAAGTGGTACGTTTCGATAGTGGTTAATCATGTTCAGACAAAAACTGCTGCTTGCGGGAACAGTCTTATTTTTGGTGATAGAATTAATAAATGGAAAGATGATATTGCTTCCTGAAAATGGATATGTTGCATTGCTAAAATTCTCATATTTATTGTAATTTGAAATAAGAGTATTCCAGTTAATATTGGTGAATAACCATGCATCACCAAATGTTTGCCCAAACCCGGTGTTCCCATAACCGCTACCCCATCTGTTATAGAAATTAGCCGTTGTGCCGCCCGGAAAACGCCAGGAAATACGCTTGCCAATAGTATTAAATACATCATAAAAAGCGTTGTTAATTTCTAAACCTGAATTGGAAGTATAGTTCTTATAGATGCTCTCTAAGTAACCTTGGCCGGAATTAAAGCCTGTAAAATTATGTTCGATAGTTGTTAAGTGTTTCTCCGGAATAATATTCCCGGTGATGTTGGTTTGTGTATAGCAATTTGACAAATAGCAAAATACTAAGCAACAAGTAAGTGTCTTTTTCATTTAGGGGTATTTATGTTTCAAAATTTATGTCTGCTAAGAACCGACATAAAAATGATGGGTAAAAATGTTACTCCAAGGTAAAAAAGTGAAGAGGTAGTGCTTGTAGATCGATTAATGAAAGCTTTGTAGTGATTTTTACTACAAAGCTGAGGGCTCGAATTAGTAAATTGGGAAAAATTACAAAATGGGTTTATCAAGAATATCTTGTTGGTTTTGCCTTGTCTAAAAACTAAATCTCTTCCCTAATCACAGAGTTAATTCCAGGAATTGATTTCAGCTTAGCAATCAGTTTATTCACCTGATCGTTGTCTTTCACAAAAACTTTTATCACGCCTTCAAAAATACCTTCATTCGTTTCTATAGAAACAGATTGCATATTTAATTTCATTTCACCGGAAATTATGGTCGTTAATTTATTGATGACACCAATATCATCTAAGCCGGTTAGTTTAACAGTAGTTAAAAAAGCAGGTGTGGTTTTTGCTGTCCATCTAGTCTTTATAATGCGATAACCATATTTAGAAGCCAGGTTGATTACATTCGGGCAGCCGGTTCTGTGGATTTTTATCACACCATTTATCGATATAAATCCTATCACATCATCACCTGGAATGGCACCGCAACATTTTGCAAACTCATACGGAAATTTAGACGACTCATCAAAAATAACTAATTCTGCATTCTTCGGAATTTCGCCATTGTTGTCTTCCGTATTGGTGTTGTAGAAAACAGCTTCATCTTTTGGCTTGCCAACTTTTTCAGCTTTTATAATTTCTAAATTGCCGCCAACGTTTTTAAACTTCTTTAATTCTAATAAGTTGATGGTGCCTTTTGCTATTCCATAAAGCATATCCATCGGACTTGGCATCTTATAAAACGATGCTAAAAGTGTAATATTTTCGTTGTTGTAATTAGCTTTAAGCTGACTTAATTTTCGTTCTAAAATTTCTTTTCCGTCATCGGCAATCTTTCTTTTTTCTTCGCGTAAAGAGTTTTTTATTTTTGATTTTGCACGTGATGTCGTAACAATATTCAGCCAGTCTTCGCTTGGCCGTTGTTTCCTCGAAGTAATGATTTCTACCTGATCACCATTTTTTAATTCATGGCTGATGGGTACTAATTTATTATTCACTTTTGCTCCAATACAATTATCACCAACATTGGTGTGCACCGTGTAAGCAAAATCTAATGCTGTAGCTGCAGCAGGCAAAATTTTCAATTCACCTTTTGGTGTAAAAATGTAAATCTCTTTTTGGTACAACTGCAATTTGAAATCATTGATAAACTCAATGGGATTTACATCCGGATTTTTTAAAAACTCACGCACCTGCATCAACCAGCTTTCTATAGCTTCTTCCGCAGAATTGGCTGCCTTGAATTTATTTTCTTTGTACTTGTAGTGTGCAGCTAAACCTTTCTCAGCAACTTCATCCATGCGCTGCGAACGAATCTGCACTTCCACCCATTGTCCGCCCGGACCCATTACCGTTGTATGCAAAGATTCATAGCCATTTCCTTTAGGATGCGAAATCCAGTCGCGCATACGATTAGGCTGCGGTGAGTATTTATCAGTAACGATAGAATATGCTCGCCAGCAATCTTCTTTTTCTTTTTCAGGTGGAGATTCCAAAATCACGCGAATGGCAAACTTATCATAGACATCATCAAAATCTACTTCTTTTTTCCGCATTTTATTCCAGATTGAGGAGATTGATTTTGGTCTGCCGAAAACATTGGCTTTTAAACCGGATTTATCCATTTCTTCCTGCAGTGGTCGTACGAAATCATTGATGTATTTAGTTCTGTCTTTCTTCGTAGATTCTAATCCTTTGGCTATTTCTTTATACTTCTCAGTCTCCGTATATTTCATTGCCAAATCTTCCAGCTCACCTTTGATAGAATATAATCCAAGTCGATGCGCAAGTGGTGCATATAAATAAATGGTTTCTGAAGAAATCTTCAATTGATTTTTTCTGCTTTGGCCGTCCAGTGTTCGCATGTTATGCAAGCGGTCGGCAATTTTTATAAGTATGACACGGATATCATCACTTAATGTCAATAAAATCTTACGGTAGTTTTCTGCTTGAATAGATTCTGTCTGATGTGATATCTTACTAATTTTCGTAAGACCATCAATAATTTTGGCGGCAGTATTTCCGAATTCTTTTTTTACGTCTTCTAAGGTGAGTTCTGTATCTTCCACCGTATCATGCAATAAAGCGCAAATTACGGAAGTTGTTCCAAGGCCCATGTCACCAGACACAATTTTGGCAACAGCTAAAGGATGATGGATATAGGGTTCACCGCTTTTACGGCGCATATGTTTATGAGCGTCCACAGCTAATTCAAACGCATGACGGATGCGTTTGTCATCGCCTTTTTTCATGCGTGGCGTAGCCAGTCGCAACAATTGGCGATAATCTTTAAGGATGGCTTGCTTTTCGGCTTCTACATTTACGTCCATTCAAATTTTCGAGTATTACAATAATAGTGATTTTTTGTTTTAAGTGTATATTTGATTATGAATAGCAAAAAATTGGTATTGCTTATAGCATGTACTTTTCAAATAATAGGAGTTATGGCTTCTTTAACGACAGTTTCACTTCATTACAAAGCTGGATACGATAAAGGATTTACACTCATTTTCATTTTATTCGCATTACTTAATGTTTTTCTATTTTTACTTGATATTTATTTTTATTATACAGAAAAATCAAATGTGTTTATGTCATATATCATGTTAATTTTAGGGTTATTATTTTTACTAGTTAACAGTTTTATGTTATCAAATAACATCCATTAGTACACAAATTATTAATTATATACTTAAGAAATAAAAAAGTTCAGGCATTTTACCTGAACTTTTATTATTTCAAAGATGAAACCGTTTTATTTTTTGGTTGCTGAATATTCATCATTCATACCTTTAAGAACTTCATTGGTGATATTATAAGCATCATTTACATATAACAGGTTGATGGTTTCTCGAGAATATGGTAAT
>JBIKPT010000170.1:0-6035 GCA_044357355.1 Chitinophagales bacterium | reverse complement strand
ATAATGGCGGAACACCATCTTTTAAAGGCTATGGCGGGTTTCCATACACACTTTGTATTTCAGTTAATGAACAAGTGGTGCACGGATTTCCTTCCGATAGAGAAATAAAAGAAGGAGATATTTTATCTGTTGATTGCGGCGTTTTTAAAGACGGTTACCATGGAGATTCAGCATTTACTTTTCCAATCGGAGAGGTAGATTCAGATTCCAAAAAATTACTGCAGGTTACGTTTAATTCTCTTTTTGTTGGAATAGAACAGGCAGTAGCAGGTAACAGGATTGGTGATATTGGTTTTGCCATTCAGAATTATTGCGAATTCACCCATAAATATGGTGTAGTACGCGATTTGATAGGACATGGAATTGGCAAGGATTTGCATGAAGATCCACAGGTGCCTAACTATGGAAAACGTGGAAAAGGACCAATGTTACAGGAAGGATGGGTAATTGCCATTGAACCAATGATAAATATGGGTACTTTTCAGGTGCGCACTTTATCAGATAAATGGACAATAATTACAAAAGATAACAAGCCATCTGCTCATTTTGAGCATACGGTAGCTGTTAAACGAGGAAAAGCTGATATACTTAGTGATCATAATTTAATATTCGAAGCGATAAAAAAGTCAGAATATATTAAGGATTTCAGATAATTATTACGATATTTGCATCCCGAAAATGACGGGACCAAAGTATGGGTAAGACAGATTTAATAAAATTAGATGGTACGATCACGGAAGCTCTTTCTAACGCAATGTTCCGCGTTAAGTTGGAAAACGGCCACGAAATTTTAGCTACAATATCCGGTAAAATGCGTATGAATTACATACGAATATTACCGGGCGACAAAGTCGCGGTTGAAATTTCTCCTTATGATCTCTCCAGAGGAAGAATAACTTTCAGATATAAATAAACTAAACGATAAACTACCATGAAGGTAAAAGCATCAGTAAAAAAAAGGAGCGAAGACTGCATCATTGTGCGCAGAAAGGGCAGAGTGTATGTAGTGAATAAAAAGAATCCAAAATTTAAACAAAGACAAGGATAATACAATGGCAAGAGTATCAGGTATAGATCTTCCTAAGAATAAAAGAGGCTTCGTGGCTCTTACTTATATTTATGGAATCGGCAGATCAACAGCATTAGCTATTTTAACAACTGCAGGCGTTGATCCTCAGAAAAAAGTACACGAATGGAATGACGATGAAGCAACTGCAATTCGTAATGCTATCACAGCGGAGTTTAAAGTAGAAGGACAATTGCGTTCTGAAACTCAATTAAACATCAAACGTTTGATGGACATCGGTTCTTACAGAGGTATTCGTCACCGTAAAGGATTACCGGTTCGTGGTCAAAGCACTAAACGTAATGCACGTACTCGTAAAGGTAAACGTAAAACGGTTGCCGGTAAAAAGAAAGTAACTAAATAGTAAAATTGTAAGTCTAATATAAATGGCACAAGCAACAAAAAAGACAGCGAAAAAAAGAGTGGTTAAAGTAGAAGCCGAAGGGTATGTCTACGTAAAAGCTACTTTTAATAACATCATCATCTCTTACACGAATAAAGCTGGTCAGGTAATTTCCTGGAGTAGCGCGGGTAAATGTGGTTTCAGAGGCTCTAAGAAAAGCACTCCTTATGCAGCTCAAATGGCAGCACAGGATGCCGGAACTAAAGCATATGAAGCTGGTTTGAGAAGAGCGGAAGTGTTTGTAAAAGGACCTGGCGGTGGCAGAGAATCTGCTATTCGTACTATCGGAAACGCTGGTATCGAAGTAACCGTAATTCGCGATGTAACTCCATTGCCACACAATGGTTGTCGTCCACCTAAAAAACGTAGAGTATAATAATAGATGACCAAGAACCAGAAGTTAAATCTGAATTCTTCAATCTAAAATCATAAATAACAATGGCAAGATATACAGGACCACGTACAAAAAAATCAAGAACATTTGGAGAGCCAATCTTCGGATACGATAAAGCATTTGAAAAAAGAAAATATGCTCCGGGACAACATGGCAATTCAAGAAAACGTTCTACTAAATCTGAATACGCAGTTCAGCTGAAAGAAAAACAAAAAGCAAAATACACATACGGTATTTTGGAAAGACAATTCTATAAAACATTCGAAGAAGCAGCTCGTAAACATGGTGTTACAGGTGAAAACTTACTACGTTTATTAGAGCAACGCTTAGATAACACTGTTTTCCGTTTAGGCTTTGCACCTACACGTAGTGCTGCTCGTCAATTTGTAAACCATAAACACGTAACAGTAAACGGAAGAATTTTAAATATTCCTTCTTATACTGTAAAAGTAGGTGATGTTATCAGTATCCGTGAAAAATCTAAAAACTTAGAGGTTGTTCAGGAAACATTGAAATCAGCTGGTGTTAAAAAATACGGTTGGTTGGAATTAAACACGGCGAAACTGGAAGGTAAGTATGTTGAAATTCCAAACAGAGATCAGATTCCTGAAAATATTAAGGAACAACTGATTGTCGAGTTATACTCTAAATAAAATTTTTTTTGAAGAGAAGTCCCGTATTGGGATATTCAGAATTCAACTTTAAAAAATAAATTAATAATTATGGCTATTTTATCATTTCAAAAACCGGATAAGATTCTTTTACAGAAAGCTACCGACTTCGAAGGAACTTTTGAATTCGCACCGCTTGAACCTGGTTTTGGAAATACTATCGGTAACGCATTGCGCAGAGTATTGTTGTCTTCTTTAGAAGGTTATGCAATAACTAATATCAAAATTGCGGGTATCAATCACGAATTTTCCACCATTAAAGGTGTAATTGAAGATGTAACGGAAATCGTATTAAACATCAAACAAGTTCGATTAAAAAGAATTTTACAGGATGCTGATGCAGGTTACGAAAAAATTTATATCTCTATCAAAAATAAAGAGCAATTCACAGCAGGTGATATCGAAGCACATACCAATGTATTTGCGGTGACAAACCCGGATTTAGTGATTTGCAATATGGAAAAAAATGTTAATCTGGAGTTGGAGATTTCTATCGGAAAAGGTAGAGGTTATGTAGCTGCAGAAGAGCATTATGTAGATAGTTCTATCGTTGGTTTAATTCCGGTAGATTCTATTTATACACCTATCAAAAACGTACGTTACAAAATCGAAAATACTCGTGTGGAGCAACGTACTGACTTTGAAAAATTAATCATCGACGTAAAAACAGATGGTACTATCCATCCGGAAGATGCGGTGAAAGAAGCTGCTAAAATTTTGATTCAACACTTGATGTTGGTGTCAGATGAAAATATCACATTCGATTCTGTAGAAAAAGGACAGGAAGAAGTAGTAGACGAGCATATCTTACACATGCGTAAGATTTTGAAAACACCATTGGAAGATTTAGACCTTTCAGTACGTGCTTACAACTGCTTGAAAGCTGCTAAAATCAACTCTTTATCAGAATTGGTACAATATGATACAAACGAGTTGTTGAAATTCAGAAACTTCGGTCGTAAATCATTAGTGGAAATCGAAGAATTAATCATTGAGAAAGGAATGCACTTTGGTATGGACCTTTCTAAATTCAAATTAGAAGACTAAATAAATAAACTACTGTCGCCATGAGACACGGAAATAAAATAAATCACCTAGGCAGAAAATACGGACACAGAGCCGCGTTGTTGAAGAACTTATCTTCTGCACTATTTATGCACAAAAGAATCGAAACTACAGTAGCGAAAGCAAAAGAGTTGAGAGGTTATGTAGAGCCATTGGTTACTAAAGCAAAAGACAATACAACACACTCACGTCGTGATGTATTCTCTTATCTTCAGGATAAATTTGCAACAAAAGAATTATTCGATGTTATTGCACCAAAAGTTGGAAACAGACCTGGTGGTTACACAAGAATCGTTCGTTTAGGACAACGTCAGGGTGATGCTGCTGAAATGGCCATCATGGAGTTGGTAGATTTCAACGAAGTGTACACGAACAAATCTACTAAAGTTGCTGAACCTAAAAAGAAAACACGTCGTGCCGGTGCTGCGAAAAAAGCAGAAACAGCTAAAGAAGTGGTAGAAGAAAAAGCTGCAGAAGTAGAAGAAGTGAAAGATACTGTAGAAGATGTAACACCAACAGAAGAAAAAACAGAAGAAATGAGCTAATGCTCAGTAAAATTTAGTAAAAAGTCAAAGCGGATTCTATGTGCACATTTAAAAAAACTAAAACAACACATAAATAAGAAATGATTTTTTCAACACATATCAAAGGTTCGCATTATTGCGAACCTTTTTTTTTATTTTTGAGAAATGCTTCAAAAGAATTAAATTAGAATAAAAATAAAAACATGACTGCATCAACAATACGCCAATCACTGCATAACTATTTGGAAATTGCCGATGAAAAAAAATAAAAGCAATTTATACAATGGTGGAAGAAGAAATAAAATCCAATTCATTAGTATATACTGATTCTTTAAAGAAAGAATTGGATAAAAGACAAGATGATTATAAAAAAGGTAAAGTTAAAATGATAACTGCGAAAGAAAGCAAAAGCAGAATTCAAAAATTAATTAAGAGTAAAGCTAAATAGTGTCGTATCAATATATTTTTGAACCACGTGCGCAGGAAGAATATGAAACTTCTGTGGAATGGTATTTAAATAGAAGTTTACAGGTTACACAAGATTTTATAGCATCTGTTGATGAAGCATTAGAGTTAATTTGCGATCATCCGGTCAGATGGAAGAATTTGTATAAAAATTATTTTGAGTTTGGAATGAGAAAATTTCCGTTCCATATCATATATACTATTGATTCTTAAAATAAATTGATAGTTATATTTTCTATTTATCATCAAAAGCGAAATCCAAAGAGTAAATACATCAGAAAAAAATCTTAACAATCTATATTCTAAAATCTAAGTACTAATTACTCAATACTAAAAAATGCCAAATACACCAGCCATTTTACTACTCGAAGACGGAACCAGCTACACAGGTTTTGCCTGCGGAAAAATCGGAACCGCCACCGGAGAAATCTGTTTCAATACCTCGATGACCGGTTATCAGGAATTATTTACCGATCCGAGTTATTTTGGACAACTCCTGATTTCTACCAACGTGCACGTAGGAAATTACGGCATTAAAAATGGAGAAGAAGAATCTGAGCATATCCAAATAGCAGGACTCATCTGCAGAGATTATACCAATAGTTTTTCGCGCAAAAAAGCAGACAGTTCTATAGAAGATTATTTCACAGAAAACAACCTGGTAGGCATCACCGGAATTGATACACGTGCGGTGGTGCGCCACGTGCGTGAAAAAGGTGCGATGAACGCTATCGTCTCTTCTGAAAATACAGATATTGATTTCTTAAAAAACGAATTGAAAAATGTGCCCGGCATGGAAGGTCTTGAGCTTTCCTCAAAAGTAACAACGCCTGAAGTTTATACCTATGGCAATCCGGATGCAAAATATAAAATTGCAGCGCTCGATTTTGGTATCAAGAAAAACATCCTGCGCAATTTTGATAACAGAGATTGTTTTATAAAAATATTTCCGGCAAAAACGGCTTTTTCGGAATTACAAGCGTTTCAACCGGACGGTTATTTTATTTCCAATGGTCCCGGCGATCCGGCAGCGATGGATTATGCGGTAGAAACGGTGAAACAAATTCTGGCGGAAGACAAACCGTTGTTTGGAATTTGTTTAGGCAACCAGTTGCTGGCAAGGGCAGTAGGTATTCCAACCTATAAATTGCATCACGGACATCGTGGCGGCAATCATCCGGTAAAGCATCTTAAAACCGGCAAATGCGAAATCACCACACAAAACCACGGTTTTGCGGTAGATATGGAAGCGTTAAAAAAGTCAGATAAAGCGGTACTGACCCATATCAACCTCAATGATCATTCTGTGGAAGGCCTGGAAATAGTAGGTAAAAAAGCCTTTTCTGTTCAATACCATCCCGAAGCCGCTCCCGGCCCGCACGACAGCCGTTACCTCTTCGACGATTTTATGAAGATGCTGGGGTAGGATGCGTCTTCGCCCAAGCCT
>JBIKPT010000169.1:0-6036 GCA_044357355.1 Chitinophagales bacterium | reverse complement strand
AGAATTGCTGCTTTAGATAATGAATTACAAAAATTAGGTTTAGCTTCTTTATCTGAAATTGATAGTAACAATTGGCAATTACTTCCAACTAAACTCACGTCTCTCGACTCACGACTCACGACTATATCAACTTACGACGATCATCGTATGGCTATGGCATTTGCTCCATTAGCATTAAAATTAAATAAAATAGAAATTGAAGAACCAAATGTCGTAACTAAATCATATCCTATGTTTTGGAAAGATTTAGAAAAATTGGGCTTTGAAATTACAAAATAGATTTAAGCTTATATAGCATATAGAACGGACAATCTACTGCCGATAAATTTGCCAAAGCATCAGGAATTCCGCCACCGGGAGAGCCATATGCCTGATGTGTGAACTCAACCTTTCCATTTCCAAGAGGTACTATTTTAAAATATCCTTTTGATTTGGGTATTCTTACGTATTTATCATTTTTGGGAATCAAATCAGGAGCACCATCTAAATTAATCATAATGACACCTTTGTTGTCTGGTGGGTTAAATGTCATATGCGTGATAGTTTCGCGTGTTTTTATCAACGGCGCAGAAAGAGTCATATAAGTGTAGAAATCATTATCGTTAATTTTTTTCAGCACTTTTACACTACCTGCATCTACTTTATACATCCATTTTTCATATTGTGAAATGTTTTTTAGAAACGAAACTAATTTTTCAGGTGTAATAGTTAAAACAATAGTAGCTTTAAATTCTTTTAGGGAAGAATTTGGAGTTCTTCTATTCCAGACTTTAATACCATCTTTATCTTTTTCTAATTTCCATGGTTCCTCTGCAGTTGCAAAAGAAATACTCAGAGAAAACAATAAAAGTATGATAAAAAAAAGATTTTTCATGAAATTGAAGTATTTTGTTTATATGTGCAAAGATTGTGCCTGAGTTAACCTTCTTTACAACCAACAAAATTATAAAATGTTTAAATCAAAAAGAACCAATTTTTTGATAGTCCTTGTTTATTAACCAAAATTATGATTTTTATAATCTTAAACTATTTCCTGCGGAACATAATTTGGCTGCATGGAGTCATCGTAGTAAAATTGTTGTGCCCACATTCTGTACTGCGCAACCGGTCCGTCTCCTTTAGCTAATATCGGCGGGTCGATATAAATCTTATTTTCCCATATTTTAAAATCCATGCTCACATCATGGCAATAGCCTTTGTAAGCACCATCCAGTAATAATTTATGAGCCAGTTTTTTGGGAAGCAAATTTAGAAGTGGTGTTATTTTATTAAATTTTTCCATTTTTTTAATACTCACACCTATACGTAGTTTTAGTTTCCCTTTATCTGTTGGTGTAGGCAGCACAAAATGTCTGGTTTGCATGTCTAATATAGGAATTTCTGTATTCACAAATGAATAACCCAACCCATGAACATGTACATTGAATTCCGTTCGGATGGTTCGTTTTTTTCCAACAAAATCAGCCACTCTTTTCATGGCATATTTTGCATACAGATAATGGTCGTGTGCTTCCATTTCGTGTAAGGTTTCCACACCGGTATACCCGTGAACGATTCCAAAATGACCGACATCCACACTGTTTTCTGATGTTTCCTGCGGATGTGAATTGAAGTCAAATTCAGCAAAACGCACTTCTGTCCATTCACTCCAGTCTTCCTGCGGAACATACCACGTTGGAGCATTATTTTTTTCATCAAACCAGATTAATATCAACTCATTTTTTTCATCGGAAAAATAAGTAGGTAATTTTAGTTTAGAAGAAGGCTTGGAACCATAGCCGGTAGCTGTGCAATCTCCTTTGGTGTCAAAACAAAAGTGATGAAACGGACACTTAATGCTCTCACCTTCTACTTTTCCACCATATCCGAAATGACCACCCATGTGAGGACAATAAGGTTCTGTAGTCGCTAATTTTCCGCTTTCAGTTCTGAAAAGCAATACATCTTTTCCGGCAAAACGTTTTGTTATAATTTGTCCTTTCTCCAGTTCATGTGAATGTGCCAGCACATACCAGCCATTTGGAAATGGTTTTAACGGGATACGTTTGTAAGACGCCATAGTTTACGGTTTATACTTATAATTTCAATAGCTTTCCACTGCAAAAATAATTCAAATTATCAAGATTCAGAAGTGTTTACAATTGCTTTAAATTGATAACAAATAATTAACCAACCCTTTTGGCCAAACGTTTGTTATTCCAATGCGTGCATTGTAATTTTAATGTCAAAGAAAATGAAAGTCAGATGACTTATTCTACTAACTAGATTTTAAATAAATAATAAACAACTCAAAAATTAATAAAAATGAGCGAAACAGTAACCGACTTAAAAAACTTGCTGAAAGGTGGCGAGTTTTTGGTAAAAGAATCCAGTTTTCAGGATGTGTTTACACCGGAAGACTTAAATGAAGAGCAGCAAATGATTGTAGATACAGTCGTGTCATTTGTTGATACGGAAATCACTCCGATTTACGACAGAATTGAACATCAGGAACCGGGCCTTACAGAATCATTGCTGATGAAAGCAGGGGAATTAGGTTTGCTTGGTTTGGCTATTCCGGAAGAATATGGTGGAATGGGAAAAGATTTTAACACAAATTCATTATTGATTGAATATCTCGCAAAATCCCGTTCATTTTCTTTATCGTTAGGAGCGCATATTGGTATCGGCACCTTACCGATAGTTTATTTCGGAAATGAGCATCAAAAATCACACTACTTACCCAAACTGGCAAGCGGCGAATTGAAAGCTTGTTATTGCTTAACAGAACCAAGTTCAGGTTCTGATGCTCTTGGTGCTAAGACAACGGCTATCTTAGATGCAGATGGAACACATTATATTGTCAACGGACAGAAAATGTGGATTACCAATTCCGGCTTCGCAGATGTTTTTATCGTGTTCTGTCAGATTGGCGGTGATAAATTCTCCTGCCTGATTTTAGAAAAAGGTATGGATGGATTAACCTTAGGTGCTGAAGAGAAAAAAATGGGTATCAAAGGTTCTTCCACACGTCAGGTTTTTTTAGAAAATGTAAAAGTGCCGGTTGAGAATTTATTAGGAGAAATAGGAAAAGGCCATTTAATCGCGTTCAATATCTTAAACGTAGGTCGTTATAAATTAGCGGCAGGTGTATTAGGCGGTTCAAAATTAGCATTGGAGCAATCTGCAAAATATGCAGTAGAACGTCAGCAATTCAAAACGCCGATTGCAACGTTTGGCGCAATTCAATACAAGATTGCAGAAATGGCTACTCGTATATATGCATTGCAAAGTTCTTGCTACCGTGCATCTGATATGATTGACAATAAAGAAAAAGAACTGGTGGCACAAGGAAAACCTTACCAGGAAGCTATCATGCTGGCTGCAGAAGAATATGCTATCGAGTGTTCATTATTAAAATTCATCGGTTCAGAAGTACTGGATTATTGTGTGGATGAAAACGTTCAGGTACACGGTGGTATGGGTTATTCTGAAGAGTTAGGTGCTGCAGGTGCTTACAGAGATGCGCGTATCAACCGTATTTTCGAAGGTACCAACGAAATCAACCGTTTGCTTTCTATAGACATGTTATTGAAACGTGCTATGGGTGGAAAAATTGATATGATGACACCGGCGATGGCCGTGCAAAAAGAATTGATGAGTGTGCCTGATTTCGGAAGCGATGACGACAGCACACCATTAGCAGCGGAAGTGAAGGCAATTAAGAATGCTAAAAAAGCCATCTTAATGACAGCCGGTGCGGCAGTACAAAAACTGATGACAAAACTGAAACACGAGCAGGAAATTTTAATGAATGTGGCAGATATGCTGGCAGAAGTGTATTCCATGGAATCGACAGTATTGCGTACTCAAAAATTAATAGCGGAAAAAGGCGAAGCAGCTTGTACGGTTCAAACAGACATGGCAAAAGTGTTTATTTCCGATGCTATGGAAAGAGTAAACTTACACGGTAAACATGCTTTACAATCTTTCGGCGAAGGAGATGAATTGCGTATTATGTTGATGGGCTTGAAACGTTATACGAAATACGAAACATTCAATACAAAAGATGCACGCAGAAGAATTGCTGCAAAAATTCTGGAAGTAGGAAAGTATAATTTCTAATACCGAAATGTCATTCTGAACTCGTTTCAGAATCTTATACAAAGACCCCGTAAGTATTAAACTTGCGGGGTCTTTTGCTGTAAAGCCATTTTAGAAACCATACAGACAATTTTATTAATTTAATTTATATTTGCTTTAGATTAGCATGAAAGGGAAACGCATCTTTGAACTATTAAATGAACTGACGGTGACAGAACACAGGCAGTTGATGCATCATTGTTCAAAAAGCGAAGATAAACGACTGCAAATATTTTATAAAGTTCTCAAAAATAATATAGAGTCAATAGAAGAATTTAACCTGTGTCTTATTAAACATACTACACAGATTTTTAAAGAAAAAACAAAAGAAGAAATTGAACATATTTGCCGCAGAAACCTGGATTTTTACGCGCTGGAGATAGAGGGGTTGATGATACAAAATCAGTTAATATCAGATGAAAAACTTCGCAATATAATTATTGCAGAATCTTTAGAGAAATCAGCCAATCCTTATTTGTTGGATTATTACTACAGTAAATCATATGCATCTGCTAAATTATGGAGTGATAGTTATGTTGAAATAAAAGCCATTAGAGGAAAAATCAGATTAAATTTTAATACACAAACAGAAGCAGCTTATAAAGAAGCAGTAAAATTAAATGAGCAGCTAAAAGTCAATATTAATACTTTTTATCATGATAAATATGTAGATTATTATAACAATATCTCCAACATTTATATAGAAAGTAATCTGCTGATTAACGTTGATGAAGAGGAATTAATAAAAGAAATCGAAATCAAAAAGAAACACTGCAACGTATTGTCGTTTCAGATAGGGTATCTTATCTCACAGGCAAGATTGTGTTATAAAAACGAACAATTTTTCAGCTATATTAATGAGGCTTATAAATTATTAAATGAATCAGATATAGATGAACGGTCAAAAAATATTTTAAAACGAAAAATTCTTTTTCTGGAATTAATTATCGGATTTTATTTTAATAAGAACCAGCAGGATTTAATGAATGTGATTGATGAAATACTGAAGATTAATACTGAAAATAAATTTATAGATAACAATACATTGTTTCATAAACTCATACTCTTAATTACCTGTAATCAGATAGAATTGGCACAAGAAATAATTGCTTCGGAAAAAAATTATTTTAAAGGGAAGTCTTCTGAACTGAAAGAATTTATAATTGCGCTCATCTACTATAAAAAACAACAGATAAATAAATGTATTAAGCTGATAAATGCATTAAGCTATTGCAGCAATTATTTTATCGCCTTGTTTTCTAAATTGATGAGTATAAAAATTCACATTGAATTAAAAAATCCGGAATTAACAGAGTCTTTATTGTACAATACAGAGCGTTTTATAAAACGAAATTCGGATAAGTATACTGTGTATAATGCATCTTTGTATGCACTTTACTTATTCAAAATAAAAAACAACAAGAAAACCTACAAGAAAGGCATGGTAAAAAAAGTGCCGTTATCCCCTTTTTATGTATTCATTCTGCAAGATTAATTTATTTATTGCTTGATGAAATCTTTCAATTGCCGCATGCTTTATTATTTCAGGTAGGGCAAATGCCCTAATTATTCCAAATTCAGGAGGCATTTTATAGGTAAATTTAAGAGGGTATGGGTAAGCTATGAAGAAAATATTTACAAGAAGTGTTTTATTGCTGTCTTTTTGCTGGATGTGTTATGGGAAATCCACGGCGCAATCATTTAGTGTAAATGTATCTCCGGTTAAAAACTTACACAATACAAATGGTGCCTGCGGTAATAGTGCTTCTTCTAATGATGCGATAACCGTTTCCGGGCTATCAACCCTCAGCAATACATTTGTATTAAGACAAATAGATATTACTTTTGAAGATTGCGGCACCGGTTCCAAAAATTACAATAATATTATTTTAAGAATACAGGCACCAAATGGTA
>JBIKPT010000168.1:0-6075 GCA_044357355.1 Chitinophagales bacterium | reverse complement strand
TTAACTGTGAGTTAATCTTCCCAGTCCTTGGTTCTTTCTACCGCTTTTTTCCAGCCTTTTACTAGTTTTTCGCGTTTTTCCTGTTTCATTTTTGGCTCAAAACATGCGCTAATATGCTCATTATCAGCCAGTTTATCCTTTTTATAGAAACCAATCGCCAAGCCTGCCAGATAAGCTGCACCCAATGCAGTGGTCTCTATAACCTTAGGTCGCTCCACTTTCACTTCTAAAATATCTGCCTGAAACTGCATTAACAAGTTATTGGAACAGGCACCACCATCTACTTTGAGTGTTTTCAGCTTAATTCCGGCGTCTTTTTCCATTACTTCCAGTATATCATATGTCTGAAAAGCCAGTGATTCCAATGTTGCCCGAATCAGGTGTTCTTTGCGGGTTCCTCGCGTTAACCCGAAAATACCGCCACGTGCATACATATCCCAATACGGTGCTCCTAATCCTGCGAAAGCCGGCACCACGAAAACGCCGCCTGTGTCTTCCACTTTCATAGCATAATACTCCGAATCCGGTGCGGTATCTATCAATTTCAGGCCATCTCGCAACCACTGAATAGCCGCACCGGCAATAAACACACTTCCTTCTAAAGCATATTCCACTTTTCCATCTACCGACCACGCAATAGTAGTGAGCAGTCCATGCTGAGAAACCACTCGTTCCGTTCCGGTATTCATCAACATAAAGCAACCGGTACCGTACGTATTTTTTGCCATTCCCGGTTCAAAACAAGTCTGACCAAACAATGCAGATTGCTGATCGCCGGCAACTCCTGCAATTGGAATTTCCAAATCAAAGAAGATATCCGGATGTGTTGCTCCAAAAAGGCCTGAAGACGGTAATACTTCCGGTAATAAAGAAGCCGGAATATCAAACTCATGTAAGAGTTTATCGTCCCATTTTAACTCTTTTATATTATAGACTAACGTACGCGATGCATTGCTGAAATCGGTTGCGTGTATTTTTCCTTTGGTGAGGTTCCAGATCAGCCAGGTATCTACCGTGCCGAAACACAATTTGCCTTCATGTGCTTTTTGACGCGCGCCTTCCACATTGTTCAGTATCCAGTTGATTTTAGTACCTGAAAAATAGGCATCAATAACCAATCCGGTATTTTCTTTTATATAAGCTTCCAAACCACGCGTTTTCAATTCATCGCAAAAGCCTGCAGTACGTCTGTCCTGCCAGACAATGGCATTACTGATGGGCTTTCCCGTTTCCCTGTCCCAGACAATGGCTGTTTCACGTTGGTTGGTTATGCCAATGGCTGCAATTTCTCTGGGTTGAATATTCGCTTTAGCCACCGCTTCACGAGCAACTTCTATTTGCGACTGCCATATTTCATTCGGATCGTGCTCTACCCAGCCCGGTTGCGGGAAAATCTGGGTAAACTCGCGTTGTGCTATGGAAACGATATTTCCATTTTTATCAAAAAGGATGGCGCGGGAACTGGTGGTTCCCTGATCGAAAGCCAGGATATATTTCTTTTCCATGTGTTGTTTTCTAAATCTTTGCTAAATATAAAAAGAAAAATAGTATTTGTAAGAATCTGACTAAGCAAGCGTACTTTAATGCAAAAAACTGTATTGATTTGAAGGTTTAATATTTTAAATGTAAATTAAAATATAGAATGCAGCATAAAAAGGTAAAAGACAGCAATTGGTTGAATTTGATTGAAAATTATTGACCAATATTTGATTGTATGCTATCTATAAAAGACAACACTTCCGGAATATTGAATAAATGAACAATGAGATAGCGGCATATAACAATACGAAAACTGACAATGACAAAGCAATCTGCGATTTACTTTCTATCACGATAGATTCTGAATTGCCGGAAGCTGAAAATAAAATTTGGCATGCACACCCTGTTTGGTTTTTAAATGACAATCCGATAGTTGGGTTTAGCAAACAAAAGAAAGGAATAAGATTAATGTTTTGGAGCGGAGCAGATTTAGAGGAAGAAGCGCTAAACATAAGAGGACAAAAATTTAAAGACGGTTCCATTTTTTATAATACTATCTCTGAAATAAAAAATAAAGACATAAAACATTGGATAAAAAAATCGAGAGAAATACAATGGGATTATAAAAATCTGATTAAAAGAAAAGGAAAATTAGAGCGATTAAAATAGAATGAGTGACCTTAAAGAAATATTCAGCAAGCTATTGATTAATTACACAACCAATAGCAGTCTCATAAATGAACTTTGGTACGAAGTCGAGAAAAACTATTCCGGAAAAAAAAGACATTATCATACATTAAAACATCTGGAAAATTTATTCACTAGTTTGACAGAAGTAAAAAGCGAAATTCAGAATTGGGAATCTATACTATTTACACTTTTTTATCACGATATCATTTATACTGCTTTAAAATCGAACAACGAAGAAAACAGTGCTTTGCTTGCCGAAAAAAGGATGCAACAACTTTCTGTTTCAAGTGATATTACTGAACGTTGCAAAAAACAAATTTTAGCTACCAAATCACATGCTAAATCAACGGATAGCGATACAAATTATTTCACAGATGCGGATATTTCTGTATTGGGTCAAACTTGGGAAATTTATAGCTTATATTATAAAAACGTAAGAAAGGAATATGCCATCTACCCGGACTTTATTTACAATTCTGGCCGCAAAAAAGTTATACAGCATTTTTTGTCTATGGACAGTATTTTTAAAACTGATTATTTCTACAATAAGTTTGAAAAAGTTGCCAAAGAAAATTTAAATAAAGAACTTAGCTATTTATAAATGGGATTTTTCAGCAAGTTATTTAACAAAGAACCTTATTAATTATACTACTTCATTCTGCACTTCATTTTATCATTTCCATTCTTATCTCATTTTTGATTTGTAACAAAAGTAGCGGAATAGCACAAAGCTGCTGTATAAATTTGATGTATAAAAAAAGACAATGTACTATCTACAAAAATATATGCTCACCATTATCGGAACTATTATCGGTGCTGCCGGTGGTTATGCCTACTACTATTTTGTTGGCTGTGCAAGTGGCACCTGTTCCATTACATCCAGTCCGGTGAACAGCACCTTATACGGTGCAGTCATGGGCGGCTTGTTGCTGAATACTTTTCAAAAAGATAAAAAAGATATTTCAACACCTAAATAAATAACCATGCAAGATAAACCAACAATTATCGATGTTAGAAGCTACGGCGAATTTATGGGCGGGCACGTTGCAGGCAGCATCAATATTACGCTACAGGAAATCTCACAACGCCTGGATGAAATTAAAGCTCTGCCTAAGCCTGTTATTCTGTGCTGTGCGTCCGGTAACAGAAGCGGACAGGCTGCGGCTTTTCTTAACCATCAGGGCATTGCCTGCGAAAACGGCGGCAGCTGGCTGCGCGTCAATTTTGCGATGCAAAATGCTTAAGGTGAGCAATAAAAAACGGCTTGGATAAACCAAGCCGTTTTTTTTAACGAAGTATCTTTGTTTACTTTAATGAACAACTTCCGCCGCCTATCTGAGCAGCATCATCTAAGGTTTGACAATCTGCTTTAGAAATTCCTGGTGTAGAAGATATTTCTATACCATCAAATTCACAAACACAATTTCTGTTTTTCTTGCAAGAAGATGAACCCATAGCAAGTGTAGCTACAACAGCTAAAATCATTAATTTTTTCATTTTTATTTAATTTTATAGTTTATAATAATCTAATTTAATGTTTTTTATTATTTGCAAAAAAAACGTCTTTAATTTCCTTTCTAACGCTAGTGTTCCGAAAATTGAGAAAGTATGCCACCTTGCTTTTTGCTGTTGCGTACTTGTGCTGTTTAAATCCTAAACAGTAATTAACATCGGTTCTATTTTGCAGAATAATCTATCATTACTTTTTTCGTTGTATAATATTGCTTTGTACTTCTACTACTAAAATTGTGCTCAAGTAATCCATGCTTATTGCCTGACTGCATATTTAGGTTAATTGGAGGCAGCAGATTGCGCGGCAATTTTGCGATGCAAAATGAATAAGATGTGCAAATAGCAAAAAAAAGCGAAGTAAAATTACTTCGCTTTTTTATTAGATATCCTGAAACTATTCCGTAAAAAATCGGGACAGGATGACATACCTCTTTTACTTCGCTACGGAAACACTTCTTGTTTCGCGTATGACCGTAACTTTTATTTGTCCCGGATAAGTCATCTCATCCTGAATTTGCTGTGCTATTTTAAAGGATATTTCCTCCACTTGTTTGTCGTCAATTTTCTCTGCTTCTACCAACACACGTAACTCACGACCTGCCTGAATTGCATAGGCTTTCTGAACACCCTGATACGATACCGCCAGTTTTTCCAACTCGTCGATTCGTTTCATGTAGCTTTCCATAATTTCGCGACGCGCACCAGGACGTGCTCCTGAAATAGCATCACAAGCCTGTATAATCGGCGATACGATATAAAGCATTTCCATCTCGTCGTGGTGTGCTCCTACTGCATTTACAATTACCGGTGCTTCTCCGTATTTCTCACATAATTTTGCACCTAACAACGCATGCGATAATTCAGGATCTTCATCCGAAACTTTACCAATATCATGTAATAAACCTGCACGTTTAGCAATTTTAGAGTTCAATCCCAGCTCACTCGCCATGATGGCACAAAGGTTTGCTACTTCGCGAGAGTGTTGTAATAAATTCTGGCCATATGAAGAACGGAATCGCATTTTACCGACCAGACGTATCAACTCCGGATGCAGACCATGCACGCCTAAATCAATTACGGTACGTTCACCGATTTCCATAATTTGTCCTTCGAGTTGCTTCTCCGTTTTCGCTACTACTTCTTCAATACGAGCCGGATGGATGCGTCCGTCTGCCACTAAGCGCTGTAACGACAAACGCGCAATTTCTCTTTTATATGCGTCATAACCTGAAATGATAATGGCTTCCGGTGTATCATCTACGATGATTTCCACGCCGGTGGCTGCTTCCAGCGCACGAATATTTCGTCCTTCACGACCGATGATTTGTCCTTTTTGCTCATCGCTGGATAAGTTGAAAACTGAAACGGTATTTTCAATCGCTGTTTCGGCTGCTGTTCTTTGGATAGACTGGATAACGATTTTCTTAGCTTCTTTCGTCGCTTTCAGTTTGGCTTCATCCATCACCATTTTAATATGCGCCATCGCATCCGATTGTGCTTTGCCTTTAAGTTGCTCTACCAACTGTGCTTTTGCTTCTTCTGCTGACAACTGAGCCACTTGTTCCAGTTTCGCTATATGCACTTCGTGTGCTTTTTCTAATTCTGCACTTTTTATAGTTGCACGTTCAATTTGTTCATTTAAACGTGTTTTCAGTAATTCGTTATCTTTTTCCTGCTTATTAGCGCTGTTCAATTTATCTTTTAACGATTGTTCAATTTGCTTTGCACGGTTTTCCGCTTCCAGCATTTTTCGGTTGCGTTGTTCGAGTTCCTTGTTATGCTCTTCTTTTTGCTTCAGGAAGAATTCTTTTGCTTCCATCATTTTATCTTTTTTCAAAGACTCAGCCGTGTTTAATGCGCTTTTTTTGATGAGTTCTGCTTCTGTTTTGGCGGTTTCTTCTAGCGTTTTTGCTTTTTCTTCGATGATTTTTGCTTCAGCTAATTGTTTGTCAATGTTGGCTTTGGACAGGACTTTTCCGAGTACAAAACCGATTACTAGTGCTACAACGCTTGCTACTACTGCTATAATTATTGGATCCACTTTGTTTGTTGTTTAAATGGTTAAAAATATTTGTTAGTGATGATTTCAAAACACCAACAAAGTCAATATGAGATCCTGAAACTAGTTCAGGATGACATTCGTTAATTTGTGAAAGTAAGCAAATTGTAAATTGCGTACTTTCTATCTTTTACACAGCATAAGAATAACTCTGAGAAAATCAGAATAGAGTGAGACCGAGCTCTTTATCGAGCAAGGCTTCCAGTTCATCGAGTTTGGAGTCAATATTGGCGTTTGTCGCTTTATTTTTATGTTGCAAAGCTTCCGCTCCGGACTGCAAGGCAATCATAGACAGGAAATCCTGTCTGTCGCGGGTTAGCAATGTTTTTTGGTAT
>JBIKPT010000166.1:0-6159 GCA_044357355.1 Chitinophagales bacterium | reverse complement strand
CGAATACTTACTAAAATATAAAGTCCCGAATTTATTCGGGACTTTTTTTTAGATCAGAATAAAAAGATATTATACACTCAAAAATGGGGTATTTAATGAATCAATGTTTATTTTTGACATTCATTCTCACAAAAGAAAACACATGAATAAAAGTTTCTGTTTGTTTTTATTAATTATTACATCTGCATGTTCAATTTTTGCAGAAGAACTTGGTGTAAAAGATTTCAAAATAAAAAGTGACAGTACAATACTTAGGAAATCTAAAAAAGAAAAAAAATCGAATATGTCTACATCTTTTGATGGAGCATCACAAAAAGGTTCTTTTTCTTTTCAGCCTGCTTTAAATTTTGGTCACCATACCGGATTCAAAAAAGTGTACAGCAGTTTTGGGTATGATTATGCATATACTGGGTTAATTCCGGGTGTTACTGTTAATCTTGATTATAATGTACACAAATATGTAGGCATTGGTGTAAACTATTCAGCGGCATTTCAGAAGTTTTCAAAATCTAAAGTTTTTTATCTGGGAAATTTTTTTGGTGCCAGATGTGTTTTTCACTGGTGGCAATTGTTTTCAGATAAATCAGGCAAGAATTTAGCAGCCGATAAAATTGATTTTGATATTCATTTTCATGCAGGCGGATATTTAATCACTGAAAAAAATCTTGTCACCAGTCAGAAGATAAAGCAATTAGGTTTCAATGCCGGTGGCGGAATAGGGTTTAAGTATTATTTCGTCAGGAATTTTGGAGTAGCTATAGATGCAGGATATGAGGAAGCATCCTGGTTAAAAGTTGGATTTGTATTTAAAACTAAATAATTAAAAAGACTAGTAGTTTACCCAAAATCTTCTGCGATAATTGTTTCCATGGCACGTTCTGCCAACGCGGCAATAGTCAGCGCAGGATTGGCACAGCAGGAAAATCCGGGCATCATAGAGCCATCCAGACAATATAAATTTTGATGCCCTTTCAGTCTGCCGTATTCATCACTGGCTAAGCCAAGTACCGCACCTCCTAAGGGATGATACGTAAAATCATCACCATAACCCTTTCCGTCAAAATACCAGGTTTTATCGAGTACTCCGCCATTTGCCGCATTCAGCTGATCTATAAAATGAGCCATGGCCTGTCTGGAAATTTCCATCTGTGATTTGTCAAAAAACAGTTCTGCATTATCCGTTACCGGATTGTATTTGAAATAGCCGCGTTCCGGATTTTTGGTAATGGCTAAGGTTAATAGCTGTCTGAATTCCATACCTATTGGGAAAGGTGCCTGTTCGGCCAGCAAAGGTGCAATCGGATTATCCAGGTTTCCGTAAGCAGTAACCGGTACAATGCATTGCTGTGCGCCGGTATCTTCATTCAGCAAGGTACGCATGGCCATTATATTGCCGTTATTGCCCCAGTGTTTTCCTACTTCCTCATTTAAATATGATAATCCACCCAGATGTTTTGACTTTAATAAAATCTGCATCGTGCCAACCACGCCCGCATTCACAAATAAATGTTTGCAGGTGTAATTTTTTATATATTCGGTTTCACCCTGTTCATTGATTTTATGTACGGTGACTTCATATCTTCCATCCGGAAGCTGACGTACGGCATCAACTTTGTGTAAGGTTTTAATCGTTAAATTACCGGTAGCCACTGCTGCCGGTATATAATTTCTGTCGAGGCTGTTTTTGTATCCGTTATTAGAACCATACAATAATTCACCGCTGGTGGAAGATTTTTTTGTGGTGCCGTTTAGTTCCCCTCTTATGATATCAAAATCCACACCTGCATTCAGCATTACCTTTTCCATACCTGCTTTCTCACAGTGTTGTAAACCTACCCGTGCGTATTGAAATACATTGGAATTTAATAAATCGTCCGGAACCTGACTGAAATTAAGGATACTCTTTACTTTCGGGTACCAGGTGCTTGTCATTTCGCTGTAAGCTACAAAAGGAAAGAATTCATTCCACAAAGATGGTTGTGCAAAGGGAAGCATTGCTCCGTATACCACGGATCCGCCGCCTAAGCAGGTGCCTCTGTATATTTTCATATAAGAAGTAGGAAAATCAACCCTGTCTAAAACACCCACAAATTTGGGAATATCAAACTGTATAGAAACAACCGGTGCAACTGTTTTCTTTTTTAGCCAGGAAGAACGTCCGTCGGGATTTAGTGTTTGTGAAAAAACGTCTTTAACAGAACTTACGGTGTATTGTTTACCCTGTTCGAGCATCAGCGTCTTTACTCCGGCTTGTCCAAGCCTGAGTGCTGCTACCGAACCTCCAAAACCTGAGCCAATGACAATGGCCGGATAGTCTGCATCAGAAGGTGTCAGAGGTGTTTTCTTGCAGCTGCTTAACGGTAAAGAGGCAGCAACGCCTGCTGCTACAGAAAGCCCTAAGAATTTCCTTCTGGAGATAGATTTTTTCATAATAAAGTAAGGTTAGTTATTTACGACTAACTAAATATAGGTACTTATCTGAGTATAAAAAAATTTTTTAAAGAAAAAGATTCAAAGTTTGTTAAATGAATCACATGAATTAACATAAAGCGATTAAACAGGGAGATTTCTCATATAATTTGTAAAGGGTTATTCTGATAGTTTTTCCTTTATCTGATTGATTTCATGCCCGGCATTCTTCCACCAGTTATACGACCAGAGATGATAGGTTTTAATGTTGTATTGTTCCACCATTTTTTGCTGATGCAGTTTTATGCGATAGGCTACTTCCGGATGATAATTTTGGGTATGCTCGAAATCAATAAAAAGACAGGGTTGCTTGTCTTTCATGATAACAATATCTAAATTAAAACCTCCAAGCTGATAATTCTTCCGCGCATTTTCTCCGAATTCTTTTTCTAAAACAGCAAAAAGCTGATTTTTAATCAATAAGGATTCCTGATTTGCCGGCTTGCCTGTCAGCTGACTGCTGTTCTTTTGCAAGGCATTTTTTATAAAATCATTACGGGTATCATTATTTTCTGAACAGGCTTTTACATAAGACAGATATGCATAAAAAATACTTTTCCCTTTGTTTCCTTTTTGCAATAATTCTTCTTCAAATTGTAAAAACACATGTTCCGGAATGGACGTGAAAACATATAATGAATGTTTAGCGCGCGTTATAATTACATTCAATAACTGATATCCTTTTTCCTGCGTTAACGGGCCGAAAAATTGTCTGAATTTTCCTGCTTCATCTTTTCCAAATGTAGTAGACAATATCATAACATCGCGTTCGTCGCCTTGGATGTTTTCCAGATTTTTCACAAAAAGTCCTTTGTTTAGCAGAGCCTGCAGTTTTTCATTTTTATCTTTATCAGCATAAGCATGTTCATATAGTTTATCAAAAATTAAATTGCGCTGAAAAATATTAAACGTTGCAATGCCAATTCCAGGATATTCTTCGTTTGTTTTTTCCATTGTAAAGATGAAGTTTACAATTTCTTCCGCTTCTTTTTGATTGGTGCCATCTGCATAAATACCTTCCACATTTTTATAATGAACTGCCTGGTAAGGTTGTTTTTCCGGTAATGGAATTAAACGAGATTGGTAAAAAGCATGATTGGAAAATTGAATTAAATCAGGATGCAAGGATCGGTAATGGTAGTCTAAATAAGAACTTTTATAGTTGGCGTCATCTGCATATTCTAAGAGCGATTTACTTTCCGCCAGAAAATCTTCCGCAGTGGTTTCTTCTTCATCTTCATTCCAGAAAAGCACATCGTTTCCAAAGAAATTACTGGGTGGCATTTGGTGTTTATCACCGGAAATTATTTTTGTTTTACCGCGTAATAAAGATGTGTAAGTGTCTTCTAATCGCAACTGACTCGCTTCATCCAGAATAATAAAATCAAATAGATTTTCCTGCAAAGGAATAATAGAAGTGCAAACCGTCGGGTTGACCATCAGCACAGGAAATAGAGTGGTGAAGAAGTCGAAATCCTGATGAATGATTTTGCGCAATGAATTTTTTGAAGCGAATTGTTTGTTTTTACGTTGATTGTATAAATATTTTATTTCGGTGAGGTCTTTTGTTTTAATACTGTTTTGGATAGCTTCATTCCAAACAGCATTTATTTTTTCACTTAGTTTTTGTTTAAATTGTTTATCCGTTTGCAGCAATTCGTCATACAGTTTCTGCACATCATCTTTAATGCCATTTTCTAAGGCTGTTTTTAAAATGGTTTGATTCAGGTAGTACGTTTCAAAAATTAAATGCCAGTTATCATTGCCTGTTTTTACCAATGCATTGATAATGGCTTGCGTTTTTGTGTCTTGTTGTAATAAATATTTTTTAAAGTTGAAATAATCAGGAAGGAATTTTAATTGCTTGCAAAACTTACTAATCTCAGTATTAATAACTTCAATTTTAGGCAGTACATTGCTGATTTTTTCATTCATCTCATTCACAGATAAATCAGATGAAAAGATGTTTTCTTTCAACAAATAAGCAACTAAATCGGAGAGTTGTTTTTTTGTTTCTTCTTTTAATCGGATGATATTTTTATACTTACTGCTAAAAACAGAAAAGAAAGAAACCTTAAATGACGTAAAACCGGTTTGTTCATCGTAATCATTTCCAAATAGTTTTAAATCTTGTTCGATGTTTGAACGTACTGTTGAACTTTTATTTTCTATCTGCTGAATATCTGTACTAATATCTACTGCGCTTTGTTTTGTTGATACATAACTATCATGAATTTCATCAAATACAAATGCTTCTTTATCTGGTTTTAAAAATAACTCATTTATGGTTTTTATTTTTTCTGACAGTGAAATAAACTCTTCATAAGTAAACGCATAATCACTGTTTCTAACTGTTTTGTTGAAGGAATTGGCATACGCTAAAAGCGTTGGTTCCTGATTTAGCAGATAACTTCTGCTAAGTAATTCCATCCAGTTGTCATCGCCAAAAATCTCGGAATTGGTAAAATTAATTCGGTGATTAATTTCTTCCTGTAAGGATAAAAATTTAGAACGTGATAGTTCATATTCATTTGCCCTGAAACGCGATGGTGTTTGTTCTGTCTGTTCAATGATTGTTCTTACATATTCTACAATATTTTTTCTATCGCTGTACACATCATCAACCAACACACATAAATGCTGCAGATTTTCCTTTTTTAAATTATTATAGAGTACTTCCATTGCTGTGCGTTTTTCGCAAACAACCAATACTTTTTGCTTGTTTAGTAAGGCTTGTGTGATAATAGCGGTAAGTGACTGGCTCTTTCCTGTTCCGGGTGGTCCCTGAATGATTAATGTATTATGCTGTTTCAGTTGTTGCAATACATTTTCCTGGCTCGGATCTAATGCTACCGGCGACAAAACTTCGCCTTCAAAAAAGATGTTTCCACTTTCATTTTCAATAGCACTTTCATCTTCACTCTTTAATAAATTTTCTACATCTTTTATGATACTTTGCTTTTGCATTTTATACAAACCAAAAACACCGCTCCATCTTATCCACGCGCTTTCTTTAGTTATGGTTTCAATGGTTTCTTTATTCGTACACGGCAATATAGTTGCAATGTTGGTGGCTGCATCAAATGGAATATTTAATTTATCCATTATTTTTTTGCAAAATTCATTTAATTCTTTTTCGTCTACGAAATCATCTTCCAGCAAAATATCTAAATCATCTGTTTTTATTTTTTCATTACTTTCAAAATGAGCTTGCAGCAATTCATTAAAAATTAAAGGATGTTCTTCATCTCTTGAAATTGTCCAGGTATTGTTTTTTCTTGAATCTTTTTCAATAGTTAGATACCAGATAAGTAAAGGTGATTTTAATATTCTATCCGAATTGTTCGGGTCTCTTTTAATCAATAACGGATAGCCGAATCCAAAAGAATGATAACCGTGTTCTGCAAATTCCTCTTTTTCCTGATAATCTAAATGGTTAAGTCGTTTAATAATTTTCTGTACTATTTTTTTTTCGTCTGCAGTCTTTGAATTTAATAAAGCAGGTTCAATGGTAACAGAGAATTTGAATTCTTTTTTAGTGAGCAGGTTTTCTAAAAATCTTAAATGAAGACTGGGTTCAATATTTATTAAATCATAAATATCTAAACGTGCAAAATTTCCCGGCAGTGCATTTAAGTGAATGCTTCTTGCATCACCGCTTTTTAAACGAACTAAAAGTTTTTCTATAAA
>JBIKPT010000165.1:0-6167 GCA_044357355.1 Chitinophagales bacterium | reverse complement strand
TGTCTGAAATATTAGCAGTTCATTCACGTAAACCAATTTTTGGTTACAAAGCAATGATTTTCTCTATTCTTGGTATTACAGTACTTGGATTTATAGTATGGGCTCACCATATGTATTTATCAGGTATGAATCCGTTCCTGGGTTCCGTATTTACCTTGTTTACCTTATTAATTGCAATTCCATCTGCCGTTAAAGTATTCAACTGGTTAACGACTTTATGGAGAGGAAATATTAGAATAACACCACCTTCCATGTTTGCCATCGGTTTTGTATCTATGTTTATTTCCGGTGGTTTAACAGGTATCTGGTTAGGTAATTCAACTATCGATATTCAGTTACACGATACTTATTTTGTGGTAGCTCACTTCCATATCGTTATGGGTATCGCAGCATTCTTCGGTATGTTCGCAGGCATCTATCACTGGTTCCCAAGAATGTTCGGAAGAATGATGAATGATACAATGGCTTACATACACTTTGCGATTACATTTATTGGTTCTTATTTGATTTTCTGGCCTATGCATTTCATCGGTCTTGCAGGTGTACCAAGAAGATATTATTCTTTCAATGAAATTGAAGCATTTGCACAATACGGTGACCTTAATAAATTAATTAGTGTGGTTACCGTAATAGTATTCCTCGGTCAATTTGTATTCCTGGTAAACTTCGTTTGGAGTATGTACAGAGGCAGAAAAGCAACGCAAAATCCTTGGCAGGCAAATACACTGGAGTGGACTTCACCAATTGAAGGTATACATGGTAACTGGGAAGGTGACTTACCTACCGTATACCGCTGGCCATATGATTACAGCAGAAATCCGGATAGCGATGTAGATTTCATTCCTCAAACGGTTCCTTTGACGGAAGAAGAGAAAAAAGATAAAATTCACCATTAACAATCAAATTGTTTTTCTAAAGTGAAAATAGATACGATATATATTGATAAGCCTTCTATAGGAAAACTACTTTCTCTGAAATTGAAAGATATTATGGAGTTGACAAAATTCCGCTTGTCTTTTTTAGTAGTGTTTTCTGCAGTAATGGCCTATTTGTTATCAAATCCATTTGCAACAGACTGGCTTAAAATTACCTTGCTTTCATTAGGTGGTTTTTTAGTAACAGCATCATCCAATACGATCAATCAATTAATTGAAAAAGACACAGATAAACTGATGGACAGAACAAAAAACCGTCCGTTACCTGCTGGAAGAATGAAGCCTATTGAAGCGTACCTTATTGCTGGTTTTACAGGTGTCATAGGTATTTTTATCTTAGGCGTAGTCTTTAATCCGGTGAGTGGTTTATTAGGAGCATTGGCATTAATTTCTTATGCTTTTATTTACACTCCATTTAAAAAGATAAGTCCGGTTGCCGTTTTTATCGGCGCTATTCCCGGTTCCATGCCTTTATTAATTGGTTGGACAGCAGCAACAGGTACTATTGGTTTTGGTGGTATCTTATTATTTACCATTCAGTTTTTCTGGCAAATACCTCACTTCTGGTCTATAGCCTGGTTACTGAATGAAGATTATCAGAAAGCAGGCTATCATTTATTACCATCCTCTGATGGCAAAAACAGAACTACTGCTCTTCAAAATATTCCATATCTGTTGTGTTTGATTGCTGTAAGTATGTTACCTTATGCATTTGGATTTACAGGTATTATTTCTTTAGTTATTTCTATCATAGCAGGGTTGTTTTTCTTAATTAAAGGAATACAATTAGCAACAGATATTTCTGATAAAAGCGCCAGAAGTTTAATGTTTGCTTCTTTTATGTATATTCCTGTTGTTTTTATTGCATTTGTACTGGATAAAATTTAATCAATTGTCTACGACTGTAAAATATAAAGTAAATAATCAGGGAGCACACCGCTTTACAATGTATTTATTCATTGTAACGACTTCTATGATTTTCGCAGGATTTACGAGTGCATTTTTAGTAAGAAAAGGTGGTGGCGGAGCCTGGACAAATTTCGATATACCGGCAATCTTTAAAGTGTCAACTTTATTGATACTTTTAAGCAGTGTTTTCTTACAAGTGGCTCATATTGCCAATAAAAAACAGCATAAGCTAATGACCACTGTTGGTTTATTTTTTACGTTGATTTTAGGCTTTTTGTTCTGTTTTTTTCAAATTCAGGGTTGGCAGCAACTAAATGACGCTGGTGTCTATTTGTCATTCAATCCAAATCCAGCGGGACCATATTTTCTGGTAATAACATTTATACATGCATTACACGTGACTGTTGGTTTGTTATTTCTTATAGTTGCCTTTATTCATTCAGTAATACTATTAAGAAGAGCGAATAGTGAAGAAATTTTAGCAGAAATAGAAACATCCGAGAAAGGAATTCTAAACATACGCACCGATTTGCTAACTTTATTTTGGCATTTCATGGGTATACTTTGGGGGTATTTATATTTCTTTTTAACCATAAATTTAAAGTAGATAAAATAATACTGTAATGGCAGAAATTTTAGAAATAAATGAAGAACATCACACCGACGTATTAACGAGACCAGACAATGGCGAAGGCGGTGAAAAAACAGTAATGAATATCAGTTATGGTAAAACCATGATGTGGTATTTCCTGTTGTCAGATGCATTTACGTTTTCAGCATTCCTGATTGCGTACGCTTCAATACGCTTATCTCAACCTTGGTGGCCGGATCCTAATTTGGTTTTTAAATCATTTCCAGGTATGGCTCATGCAAATGCACCATTAGCATTTGTCAGTGTAATGACTTTTATATTAATTCTTAGTTCGGTAGCTGTAGTGCGTGCCGTTCAGGAAGGGCACCGTATGAATCAAAAAGGTGTAATGCTATGGATGATTGGCGGTATCGTTGGTGGCTCAATGTTCCTTGGTTGTCAGGCTTGGGAATGGAATAACTTAATCACTGAAGGTTTACGTCCATACTATAATCCATTTGGTCCGGATGCTAACGGAATCACACATTTGGTTCATGAAAAATTATCGGTTTCACCAGGACCAATTGCTTTTGGAGCATTGTTTTTTGGGATAACTGGTTTCCATGGTTTTCACGTTTTTACAGGTGTTTGTATAAATATTTGGGCGTTCATAGCTACAGCAAATGGTACGTTTCAAAGAAGAGGTCACTATGAAATGATTGAAAAAGTTGGTTTATACTGGCACTTTGTAGACTTAGTATGGGTGTTTGTTTTCTTAGCATTCTATTTAATGTAAAATTTGTAAAAATTAAAGATATGTCAAATCATTTAACAGAAGAACAGTATCAATCAGGTGTAAAAGCAGTTTGGAGAGCTACTGCGATACTAAGTGTGGTTACTGTAGTAGAAGTTGCAGTTGCATTAATATTGGGACCTCACTTTCCTAAAATTATAATGAATACATTTTATGTCTTAGCTAGTTTGGCTAAAGCTTTCTTTATTGTAGGTGAATTTATGCACCTTAAATATGAGAAACGTGCATTCATGCTTTCATTAGGTGTGCCATTAGTGTTTTTGGTTTGGGCTATTATAGCATTTGCTACAGAAGGACATTACTGGAATGTCTTGAATTATCCTAAATAATTTTCTTTTGAAAAATAACAAGAGAGTCGGATTTATTGCCGCTTTAGTAGTGGTCGCTGTATTTCCAATTGCATTTTTTCTGGTATTTGATTACAAGAATAAACACAGACCTACATTGGAAACAGATAAATGTTTGTCAATTTATGGTCCTAAAGTTCCTTTCAACTCAAAAAATTATAAAGGAAAAGATTTTGTTGATACAGCCTATTTTAAAGTTCCTCCATTTGCATTTTTAGATCAGAATGGCGACACGATTACTGAAAAATTTATGGATAGCAAAGTAACCGTAGTAGATTTCTTCTTCACTACCTGTAAAAGCATCTGTATCGATATGACCGGCAATTTGCACCGTGTACAGGAAAAATTTGTTACGGATAAAGATGTTCTTATCTTATCTCATACTGTAGATCCGGAAACAGATTCTGTTAAACAATTATTTAATTATACTGTTGAAAAGGATGTAAACTCCAGAATGTGGCGTTTGCTGACCGGTGATAAAAAAGAATTGTACAAACATGCTAGAAACGGCTACTTTGTAACAGCAGTGCAAGGAGATGGCGGACCTACAGACTTTATACACGAACAGAAGTTTATTTTAGTTGACAAAGAACGAAGAATCAGAGGTTATTACGATGGAACCTCAAAAGAAGAAGTAGACCAAATGATAAAGGATATTCAGATGTTATTGGTTAGCTATATTGTTCCAATGAAAAAGAATAACCCAAAATATAAAAAAGACAAAGCTGAAAATTCAAAGTAGTCTTACTCTTTAGAAAAGTTGAATCGAAGTAATCATGGAATCAAAAGATATTTTCAAACCTGTTCTTGCAAAAAATGACAAAGCGGCTTATTGGGTTATCGGTGTTTTTTCTGTTGTGATTTTTTTAGCTATCACAGCTTTGGCCAGAGTGAAAGTAGATATTAACCTTGGCTTTGACCCACATTTATTTGCTAAGTTTAATGCAGGAATAAATTTCACCGTAGCGGTATTGCTGCCTGCAGGAATCTATTTTGCAAAAAATAAAAAATATGTACTTCATAAACGAGTAATGATGCTGGCTATTCTGTTGTCGTCGTTGTTTTTAATCAGTTATGTTTTGCATCATTTATTAACTTCATCAACAGCTTATCCTAAAGATGCCGGAAGCATCAAGTATTTTTATTATTTCATTCTGATTACACATATTTTTCTGGCAGGAATTATTTTGCCGTTTATTCTGATAACTGCTTACCGTGCACTCACCGCGGAATTCCCGGTTCATAAGAAAATTGCGCGAATTACATTTCCTATTTGGTGGTATGTAAGCATCACAGGTGTTTTAGTTTATGAAATGATTTCACCTTATTATTAACATTATTTTCATTCCACTCACCGCAATATAATGTAACTTTACTTCATGCAATTCAGCAAATACATATCGTTTCTATTAACTGTTTTCTTCATCAGTATTTCTTTCCTTACGAAGGCTCAGTGCGCTATGTGTAAAGGTTCGGTACAAACATCACAGTATGCTAAGAGCATCAACAATGGAATTGAATATATGCTGTTTGCACCTATATTTTTAGTTGCAGTTATCGCCTTAATCTGGATTAAGAATAAAGATAATTTTCACACAAAAGAAAACTAATTCTTTTTCATTCACTTTTCTATACTTGTATTTTTTTGTACTATTGTACCATGTCTTTGTCGTACATAATACTCAAACCTTCTAAGGAAGCAATTCAAGGGTCTATTCAGTTAAATGGTTCTAAAAGTATTAGTAATCGAGTTCTGATTATTGATGCCATTTGTAATCATCAGCTACAAATGGAAAATCTGTCTGATGCAGATGATACGATAGCCATGCAGCAATTATTACAATCAAAAGAATCTGTATTAGATGCCGGTGCCGGTGGTACTACCTACCGTTTTTTAACCGCATTTTTAGCCACACAAGAAGGGCGAGAAGTTGTCTTAACAGGCAGCGAACGTATGCAGCTTCGACCAATAAAGATTTTAGTAGATGCATTGAAACAACTTGGTGCAGATATCTCTTATGAAAAAAATGAAGGATTTCCACCATTGAGAATTAAGGGTAAGAAACTAAAAGGTGGAAAAATTTGTTTGCCTGCTGATACTTCATCGCAGTATATTACAGCCTTATTGCTGATTGCACCAACCTTGGAAGAAGGATTGGAATTAGAATTAATTGGTACAATCGTTTCTGTACCATACATCAAAATGACATTGAAGATTATGGAATATTTTGGTGTGCAAACAGTATTTTCCGGCAATAATATTAAAGTAGAAAATGGAAGGTATCTGTTAAAACCATTTTTTGTGGAAGGCGACTGGAGCGCTGCTTCTTATTTTTATTCGATTGCAATTTTGTCGGAGCAAGCAACCATTGAATTGAAAGGTTTAACCAATCAGCAAATACAAGGCGATAGTATAATAGAAACTATTGCTAAACGTTTTGGAGTGGAAACATCGTATAAAGAAAATGCCATCATCCTAAATAAAGTGCGGCAAGCTGCGGTTGAATTATATGAATTTGATTTTATAGAATGTCCGGATTTAGCGCAAACCGTAATAGCTCTTTGTGGTGCATTACAAACAGAAATGCATT
>JBIKPT010000164.1:0-6232 GCA_044357355.1 Chitinophagales bacterium | reverse complement strand
AAAGATAAAAGCAACAAAATTATTCAGGTTTGATGAACGATTAGTGGTGAAGTGATGGATAGTTCATCACTTCTTCCTCAACTCAAAATTCTGTCCTAAATACACTTTGCGCACTTGTTCATCAGAAGCGAGTTCTTCCGCACTTCCTTGTTTCAAAATTTTTCCTTCAAACAAAAGGTAGGCTCTGTCTGTAATGCTTAATGTTTCCTGCACGTTGTGGTCGGTAATAAGAATACCAATATTTTTCAATTTCAGTTTTTCTACAATCTGCTGTATGTCTTCCACCGCAATAGGGTCGATGCCAGCAAAGGGTTCATCCAGTAAAATAAATTTTGGATCTGATGCTAAGGCACGTGCAATTTCTGTTCGTCTGCGCTCACCACCAGATAACAATTTACCTTGCGTTTTACGTACATGTGTTAACCCGAATTCATCTAATAAAACTTCCAGCTTTTCTTTTTGCTCAGTTTTTTTTAAATCAGTAAATTCCAAAATTGCTTTGATATTATCTTCCACACTTAAGGTTCTGAAAACAGAATTTTCCTGCGGTAAATATCCGATGCCTAATTTTGCGCGTTTGTACATCGCCACATTAGAAATGTCTTTATCATTCAAAAAAACTTTGCCTGCGTCCGGTGTTACCAAACCCACTGTAATATAGAATGTAGTCGTTTTTCCGGCACCATTTGGTCCAAGTAAACCAACTATTTCGCCTTGGTTTACTTCAATAGAAACATTATCTACGACTTTTCGTTTGCTGTATGTTTTTACTAAATGTTCTGCGCGTAAAATCATGGTTTGGTTATACGTTATTTGTTATAAGTTAATAGTTGTCGAAATTATAGGTTTTAGATGTTTTATGCAAACCTTGAAACCTATAAATTGTCTTCGTATAACTTTCATCTCAAATCTTTTAGTTTGAACTCAATCTTCGTTTGGTTGTTCCACACATTGGCATATAACTGATAACAAATATCAAACGATTCTTTTTCCTGAACTATTTTCATATAATTTCCCATTCCAAAACCAACGCCGTTACGTGGATCTTGTCCGTCTTTCAAAATATTTAATTTCAAATGATTTCCGTTTAGCACTTTACTGTAACCGGTATCATAAACATCTTTCGTTACAAAATTCGGACGCATATTTCCAGGACCAAATGGACCCATTTGTTCTAAAATATTAAAGAATTTTTCGTTGATATCTGATAGTTCTATTTCTGCATCTATTTCAATTTGCGGAATTAATTGTTCATCCGAAATTCGCTCACTTACAATTTTATCAAACGCATTAGTGAAATCGTCAATCTTGTTTAATTCAATAGTTAAACCTGCTGCATATTTGTGACCGCCAAACTGAATCAAATGTTCGCTGCAGGCATCTATAGCGCTGTGTAAATCGAAGCCAGGCACCGAGCGACCCGAACCTACTGCTTGTCCGTTGGATGAAGCTAAAATAATAGTCGGTCGGTGATATTTTTCTATCATTCGGGAAGCTACAATTCCAACTACACCTTTGTGCCAGTGTTCCTGATATAAAACCGTTGTTTTTTTATTAATTAAAAAATCGTTGGTATCAATCATTGCAAACGCTTCTTCGGTAATGTCTTTGTCTAATGTTTTTCTGTCGGTATTATTTTGCTGTACTTTTTTAGTTTTTTCAATAGCAGTATCATAATCTTCTTCAATTAATAAAGTGACCGCTTCTGAGCCGTGTGCAATTCTTCCTGCTGCATTTATACGCGGTCCGATAATAAATACTAAATCAGTAATATCTAAGATTCTGGTGAGTTTTAATTCACTCATTAATGCTTTAAAACCAGCACGCGGTTTGGTATTTACTTTGTCAACGCCAAACTTTGCCAGGATTCTGTTTTCGCCGGTAATTGGCACTAAATCAGAAGCAATACTTACAGCAACTAAATCTAAATGCGCATATACTTTTGAGACGTCAATATTGTTTTTGATAGAGAATGCCTGTATGAGTTTAAAGCCAATTCCGCAACCGCTTAATTCATTAAACGGATACGTGCAATCTTCTCTTTTAGGATCTAAAATTGCAACAGCATTGGGTAATATTTCGCCCGGCAAATGGTGATCGCAAATAATAAAATCTATATTTCTTTCATTTGCATAATCAATTTTATCATTTGCTTTTATACCGCAGTCCAGAGCAATAATTAAACTGATGTTGTTGTCGGCAGCAAAATCAATTCCCTGAAATGAAATACCATAACCTTCCGTGTATCTGTCCGGAATGTAGTAGGCAATATTTTGATAAATATCTTTGAAAAAAGAATAAACAACAGAAACGGCAGTCGTGCCATCCACATCATAATCACCATAGATGAGAATGTGCTCACCTTTTTCAATAGCCGTTTCAATTCTGGAAATTGCTTTTTCCATATCGCACATTAAAAACGGATCGTGCAGTTTTTCCAGGCTAGGTCTGAAGAAGTCTTTTGCTTCATCAAATGTTTTGATATTGCGCAAAACCAACAGTTTACACAAGATTGGATGAATATTTAATTGCTTTTGCAATTCATTCACCACATTTTCATCAGCTTCTAAATATGTCCAACGTTTTTGAGGCAGCATAATTTTCTTAGAATGTCAAATTTATCGAATTGTTAGCGGAATAAAGAATTTTTTAAGGATTCTGTGTAATTCTCAACCATTGAGAGACAAAAACGATGCTAATTCCATAAAAACCACCTGGCTTTTTTTAAGCAGATGTTATTTTTTACAAAAGTGTATAAATGATTTGATAAATGAATTGGTTTTATTTTACATTTGCATACAGTATGACAGCATTAGTCCAAAAAATTATTTATACCTCAATTGGCGTCGCTTCGGTTACGAATGAAAAATTCAAGGAATTAATGGAAGATTTAATTCAGAATAATCATTTTACTGAAGATGAAGGTAAGCGAATCATAGATACTTTTTTAGTTGATTTGCGTCAGCATGTGGATGATGTGAACGGTACTTTCCAATTGAAAGCAGATGAATTACTCCAAAAATTCGGTCTTTCAAGCATTCATTCGTTAAAAGATGATGTAGAAAACTATGTTAATGATGTGAAACGAAATCCTGCCCTTTTACTAAAGTTACCTTCTAAGAAATAAAAAAATCGCTATTTCTAGCGTCTTTATAGGATTTTTATGTTTCTATATTTCTTTAAGGTTAAGCAAAAGTTAAGAAAAATAAACATTACAGCTTTTATTTTAATCAAATAATAATTTTATTTTAAATTTTGTTGATATTTTTTATTTTTTTAAACAGATACGTTAAACAGAATGGAATTTTTTTTAAAAAATATCGAAATTTTCTGTGCTTTTTCCTTCTTCATCTTTCATAAAATTACCTTTAGATGGCAATGTTTTGTAGTTAGAGAACTCCTGCATCTCTTCAGCCAAACCACCGGCGTCATAAAAACGACCGAAGTTTTTATTAAATCGGAGTTCCACAGAGCCTGTCGGACCATTTCTGTGTTTCGCAATAATAATTTCTGATACACCTTTTAAAGAAGCGCCGTCTTGTCCTTCATTTAAGTTATAATATTCAGGACGATATAAGAACATTACCATATCTGCATCTTGTTCAATGGAACCAGATTCACGTAAATCAGAAAGCTGCGGTTTCTTGTCTCCACCACGCGTTTCCACACTTCTGTTTAGTTGTGATAAGGCTATCACCGGAATATTTAATTCTTTTGCAAGACCTTTTAATGAACGTGAAATAGAAGAAATTTCCTGTTCACGATTCATCCCTTTGTCGCCACCGCCACTCATTAATTGTAAATAATCGATAATGACCATTTTAATGCCGTGCGCATTTTGCAGACGTCGGCATTGCGCGCGTAATTCGTAAATATTAATTGCCGGTTGATCATTAATATAGATAGGTGAAGTAGATAGTTTTTCTACCTTATCGCGTAAGATAGCATATTCAGTATCGCTCATTTTACCATTCGATACTTTCTGCGCATCGATTTCACATTCTAAAGAAATCAGACGTTTTGCTAATTGTACCGCACCCATTTCTAATGAGAAAATTGCGACCGGCATGTTAAAATCTACCGCAGCATTTCTGGCCAGATTTAAAACAAATGCAGTTTTACCCATAGACGGACGTGCAGCAATAATTACTAAATCGGTTGCTTTCCAGCCGGAAGTCTTTTTATCCAATTCCAGATAACCGGAAGGAACGGAGTCTTCCAGTAAACCATCATCTCTGTTTAATAAACCGTCTATTTGTAAGATGGACTTTGAAACCAATTGACCGATACCTTGCACTGAGTTACGTAAATTTTTGTCTGTAATTTCATAAATACGTTTCTCTGCAGCATCCAGTAAATCGAAAACATCAGTTGTGTCTTCATAAGAATCCCGAATAATATCGTTGGAAATACGAATCAGTTCTCGCTGTATAAACTTCTGTATGATGATACGTGCATGGTATTCTACATTTGCCGAAGAGGCAATCTTATTGGTGAGTTCACTTAAATAAAACGCGCCGCCTACTTCTTCCAGCTTTGCACCTTTTCTCAATTCTTCTGTTACCGTTAATAAATCGATAGGCTGAGATTTACCAAATAAATTTTGAATGCAACGGAAAATGGTTGCATGCGCATCTACATAAAAACTTTCCGGTTTTAAAATATCAGAAACATAAGAAATAGCATCTTTTTCTATTAAAATTGCACCAAGCACTGCTTCCTCGAGTTCACGTGCCTGAGGTGGAATTTTACCATACAACATGTTAGAAATATCTTCTGTCTTATTGCGCGTAAATCTGGTGGTTCTTTTATTAGTGGTCTGGTCTTCCATAGCCAACGAAAATACGACATTAAGTTCGTTGTAATTTTGATAAAAATGAACTTTAATATGTTAATAATCTCTTTTCCGTGGAACTTAATGTTTACAAGTTGATAATTAAATAATTACAATTTTTATAGTTCAAAGATTGTTTACTTGTTCTCTTTTTTAGTGGATAAGGCAGCCTTTTCAGTTCATAACTCTGTGGATAGAATGTGAATATAAATCAGGTAGAATAATTTTTATTAATGATAATTCTCATTCTGTTGAATGATAAAAGTCATATGTAAACTGCAAATTGCTAAGCAACTTTATAAAAATCAATACCATGAGAAAAACTAGAAATTTTATGATGATGGCAGGTATCATCTTAGCCTTATTTTCCTGCAAAAAAGATGATTTAGGTGCATTAGGAGGAGAAACAGATATTCCTCTAACAGAAGTAGGCAGCGAGACCAGCATCTATCCTTCATTGGGTTCATATGATTTTCCTACAGCAACAGCTGTTATTACACAAAATGATAATGGTAATGTTACGTATAAGCTAAAACTGGATATTGATTTAGCAGGAAATCCTGATTCTGCAGTTATCGCAAGTGTAATAAAATATGTAAAAGACGAAGGCATCATTACTGTTGACGGGAACGGCCTGATTGATTTAGGATTTCAACTGCGTATTACATCAGAAGGATATCAGGTTATCAGTGAGGATAATAAACCTCAAACAATTGTTAAATATGGTGATCCGGTTGGAACACAATATGCATTCAATACAATTTATACCGATAAAAAAGTTATCGGTACCGTTACTGAAAAAACAGGATTAGATGACTGGCCAATTGGGTTTTTGAATATCAAAACCAGTAAAGTTGATTTTCAGTATCCTATAGAAGTTCCGTTTGTAGACAAGATAGTTATTCGTGCAAATCACAAATTTGGAATCGTTTACCTTGAAATTAAATTTAAAGGTGTAGTTACACCGGCTAAAATTGATTTAATTCCATGGTTTTTATTATAAAAATACATCACACATTAACCTCAATATTTTTAGAGAGGCAATCTATTTGATTGCCTCTTTTTTTATTTAAAAAATAAAAGAAGTTGAGAATTTATCCGAATGCATTCTCGCCGGTCATATCCATGCCGGTAATGAGCAAATGAATTTCGTGCGTACCTTCATAAGTGATTACACTTTCCAGATTCATTGCATGGCGCATAAATGGAAAATCTTGTGTGATGCCCATTCCACCGCAAATCTGACGGCAGTCGCGCGCAATGCGCAAGGCAGTTTCCACATTATTTCGTTTTCCCATAGATATTTGCGCCGGCGTGATTTTTCCTTCGATATTTAGTTTGCCAAGTTGCAAGGAAAGTAATTGCGCTTTCGTTAATTCTGTCAGCATTTCTGCTAAT
>JBIKPT010000033.1:0-21509 GCA_044357355.1 Chitinophagales bacterium | reverse complement strand
ATAGAGTTCTTGCCAACGCAGTGATACCGCCCCAAATAATACAATAAATTACAGCAAACGTATAGATTCTTTGTTTAGAGAAAAGGATAATAAAACAAGCAAGAATATCTAAAATTCCAAATGTATCCAAAAATAGTATGGATTGCTCGAAATTTAAGCTGAGTATTTTCCCAGTCATTTGATAAAATGTTGGTGGTGTTGGGATGATATTAAGTGCTAATAGTCCATGTGCTATAAAAGTGAGACATATTCCTGTTTTTATTAGGAGCTTAGGTTTTTTATTATGCTGAATAATAAATTGTATAACAATTGGTGAAAGAATCTTTATGCCGGCTTCTGAAAGATGTATAACAAATGGAACTGAAGTCGTCACATTACATTCTATGATACAAATAATAACAGAAAGTAATAATAAAGTATAGTTACGTAATGTTACGTAAGTAAAGTAAACGAATAGAAATATTGAAAATAAAATAAGGATAAAAATTTTGTAGTATGTATAGGGTAGTGCAACAATTTTTAACAAATACCCAGTAATAAATGAAAAAATGATCAGTAATAAAATATTGCAATTTTTACTTAATAGGTAAGTTATTTTATTTTTCATAAAATTTAAATAAATGACTAGCTAGTATGTTTTTATAATTTTACAATTATTTTGTCGGCTAGCCCGAAGGATAAAGTCATACCTGCACCACTTAATGCATTTACGATGGTAGTATGAGGTGTGGGACTAACAACTAGCTCTGTTTTGCCGGGTAGCTTTGCATAAACACCGTTCCAGGTTTGAGCAATTTTTAAACTCTTTATATTGACAAATGTTTTCAAATATCCTAAAACCAGGTCATTCAAGTATTTTCTGTCAAAAGGATCAGGTGATAATCCATATTCATGAGTGTCACCAATTGTAAATTCGAAAAATTCGTTTTGAGAAATCATTACATGAATTCCATATTTTACAAATTCAGGCATTTCAGATTCAATTTTTTTCTTTAATGCTTTTAATGAACTGCAGTTTGCGTAAGCACCATAATGTGTGAGTGTTAAACCACCAGATACAGATGTACCAATTTGCCAGTTATCCTTCTGTGGTGTTGTTCGCATCATTTGTAACTTACACTTTGTAATACCACTTTTAGCATATACATTAGGAAAGAGAGTTTCAAAATCCTGACCACTACAAATAAATATTTTATCAGCATTCCAACTCTTTAGCCCGCTATAAACAGTATTTCCTTCTATTCTCGTTATGCATGTATTATAAATAAATTTAATGTTTAGCTTTTCTGATAAGTAAATCGGTATCTTTTCAATTGCTTCTCTTGGGTCAACAATCAATTCAGAACTGCTATAAAATCCACCTTTTAAATTTTTAATTGTTATTCCATTAAAACGAGATAAAATTTCTTTCTTACTCAGTAATTCAATATCTCTTTCGTAAAAATTTGAATTGTAAAATTCTTCCACAACATCCAATTCTTCTCTATTATTAGCCAATTGAAGTGATCCTGTTTCAGTATGCCAGATACCGGCTTCCTTACATATTGTTTTCCATACATTTCTTGAGTACATGGCACGATCATACAATGCACCTGAGGGTTGCCCTATTGGCCAGACCATACCAAAATTCCTTACGGATGCTCCCATTGCCTTTGGGTTTCTTTCAAAGACGGTAACGTCATATTTTTTGTTGGCCATTGCTCGGGCAACTGCAAGCCCGACAATACCAGCTCCTATAACTATAGCTGTTTTATTACTCATGTTTACTAATTTTCATTTTTTGGAAATAAAACCAGGAACAACAGATGCATATGATGCCTGCTATTGATAAATAAGAGAATAACTGTATAAAGAAAATTGTCCACGAAAGTTTTACAGCAATTATTTCTTTAATTATTAAAATACTAAAGCTTCCCAGATAACCGAATGAATCTGCGAGATACATAAGAAAACCTACAGTTCCTGCCACCCTCAAATAAGCAATCAGTCTGTCAAAAAAAATACAATTAAAAGGTACATATCCCATATAAAGTCCAAGTCCCGAAAGTGTCATCCACCAGGTTACTGAAATCGCATGTTGTTGAAATAAATACGTTGATAAGATAGTAATTATAAATCCGCAAAGCACGATAAGATGATTGATGAGCAAAGCGGTTTTGTTGTTTTTTATAAACATCATTAAGCTAATCAAACCTAAGATTACGATAGAAATAGGTATTTCTGTTTTTGTAAAAATTGCAGAAGAAGTGATATTATTTTCTTTCCAGATTTCTGACACAAAATTATCTCTGAAGTCCCTTGTAACAGTAAGCATTACATATGTAATTATCAATAAAACAATACCAGGTAGATATGAGTACAGAAATTTTTTTCTATCTGTCGAAGACAAGGGTTTACGCTGCATTCTTTGCTGTATATCTTCTAAGCTGGGGTTAGGTGTCAATTCCAAAAGAAAAACGAAAAAAAATAATGGAAGGATGAATAGTAAACCAGTAATAAATGGCATCCAATTCTCTGATATCAAAAAGTTAATCATAAGCCACGAGCCAACTGATTTCACAAAGCCAGAAGAAAAAATAAAACTGATACAAAGAACAGCACCTAAGAATTCAGTGCTTTTTCTTCCTTCTATATAACTGAATACAAGCCCCCAAACCATACCTAATGGAAAACCATTAAGGAGCATAAAAATAATATTGAAAGGTGCTGGTATAACGGCAAAAAGTAATAATGAAAGCCATGATATTGATATTAATATGATTATAAGTTTTGCTCTGTTTTTAGATACGGATTCTGAAATAAATTTTATACCATAAAATTTACTTGCAGTATAACCAATAAGTTGAGCAATAATTAGCCATACTTTATAATGGATATTTAAAAAATAGAGTCCCTCAAAAGTAGCTGCGGTAAAGGGTTTTCGAAATGCATACATACAAGTGTATGTGAAGAATGCAGCAAGTGCTGCAGTTATGTGGCTTATAACCGAATTATTAGATTTTAAACGAATCGAAATTTGGCTTCCTACCTGCATACAATTATTGAGTAACAATATTTACTACATCCAATAAATTATTAATTAAATGAGTATGTGGAGTTTTTTCCAGTTGTGCTTTTGTATATGCACCTGTTGTTACACCGATGACATATTTACATGCTGCATTGTTTCCTTCCTGTAAGTCAGAAATTGTATCACCAACTTTTGCGACTTGATCAGATGATAGAATGTCAAAAAAACTCATTAAGGTATGTATCATATAAGGATATGGCCTTCCGCCTTCCACCTCATCACTAGAAATATATGCATCTATAAAGCCATTTTTTTTCCATTGTAGTCTGTCTATAATTACGTCAGTGATATCTTTAGAAAATCCAGTATCTAGTGCGACTTTTATACCAAGTTTTTTTAATAGAATGAATGTTTCTTCTGCATAATCAGCAGATTTAACTTCATTACTGTTTGTGTAAAAATCTATCATATCTCTTACAAAGAAATCATGTATATTGTCAATTAAATTTTGACTGATTTCGTTATGGTTTGACTCCTTTTCATTTAATAATTCTAAAATAGCGTAAGGTTTAGGGTAACCCATAACTCTATTTGCTTCTTCAACAGAAACACTATAACCAAAAAATGACATTGCTTTAATAAGTGATTGATGAACATAATTCTCATCTTTTAATGTGGTACCTGCTATATCAAAAACTACCAATTTTATTTCTGTGGAATTCATTTTGTAAATGTACACTGCATTAATTACTGTAACTGACGGTTCTTATTATGAATGCTTGAATTTCATCTGTTAAATTATTGTAGATAAGGTGAAGCATAACCTTATTTTAGCTGCTATAATTCACTATTGCTACAATTTATATTCATGAAAATAAATAGGTAAATCAAATTTGAATCAATAAGTTTATGAATAAATAAAAACACATGAATGTCAGGTTGTTTATTTTATTATGTATTTGCAGTTTAACTATTACTGCTCAGAAAATTCCGGTATTAAATCCTGAGCTTAAACCATTTTATCATGGTGTTGCATCAGGGGACCCTCTAAAAGACAAAATAATCCTCTGGACTCGTATTACACCAGATATATTGCCCTCATCACCTTTGCAAGTCTATTGGGAAGTCTCAAAGGATTTATCTTTTTCTACTATTGAAAAATCAGGAAATGTACTAACTGATTCCTTGAAAGACTGGACTATAAAAATAGACGCAGATGGATTGCAAGCCGGACAGACTTATTATTATCGCTTTAAGGCACCAAACGGAAATTATTCAATAATAGGTAGAACAAAAACAGCTCCAGATAATACAATATCTAACCTAAGATTCGCAGTCGTTTCATGTAGCAGTATATTTTCAGGGTATTTCAATGCATATAAACGAATTTCAGAACGTGCTGATTTAGATGCAGTCATACATTTGGGTGATTATATTTATGATTTTGTAGATAATGATGAACTAAATAGAGTACGTCCGGAAGATACGCTGCCTCTCATTACATTAAATGATTTTAGAGATAGGCTTGCATATTATCATTTGGATAAAGATATGCGTTCAGTACATCAGCAACATCCATTTATTATAATGTGGGATAATCATGAATTAAGATGGAGCAGAAGCGATTCTATTAGCCTTGACAAATATAAAGGAGCAATTCAGGCTTTTTATGAATGGACACCTATTCGAGAACCATCTGACAGGAAAAAAATGTACCGCTATTTCAGTTATGGAGGACTTGCGGATATAGTTTTATCCGATGTAACGCACTTCAGGGAAAAACCATTTTCACCTCCGGGTTCAAATGCCGCTGATGATCCAAACAGGAAATTATGGGGAGATGAGCAATACAACTGGCTGACAAATAAATTATATAATTCCACGGCCAAATGGAAAATTGTAGGTAGCCAAAAACAATTTGGTCAGTGGAATTTACTGGGTGTTCCTACCGGAACAACACAAGGGACTGCCTTTGCTTCTTTACTTAGTGAAGGAGATGTAAATGAATATAACGCAGACAGGGTCCGTTTCTTAAAGTTTTTAAGAGATAACAAAATCAATAATACCATAGTCGTAAGCGGAGACTTGCATTTTTCTTTTGCCATGGATTTGTGTGAGAATCCATTTAATCCTCTTTATTATAACAGCAATACAGGTGATAAATCCGTTGGGGTGGAGTTTCAGCCCACCAGTATTACACGTGTTAATTTTGATGAAAAGACAAAAGGGTTAATACCGCCTGATTTGATCACATCCATTACCCAAAATATGTTACAAATAAACCGACATCAACGGTATGCAGATTTGGTGCAGCACGGTTATGGTATTCTGGATTTACGAAGTGAAAAAGCTACAGGTGAGTTTTGGTATTGTAATAAATTAGCGGAGGATTCTATACAAAAAATGGACGCAGCTTTTGAAATATTTGATACGATTAATCATTGGAATAGAACTAAACTCACCATTCCAACTATACCTTTATTACAAGCAGCTCCATTAGCACCTTATGAATTATTAACAGGAGTTGTAAGCACAAAAACTTTAGATGCTAAAGTAGATCTATTTCCAAATCCTGCTAAAGATTTTACTACCTTAAAAATTGTTACAGAAAAAAACAAAAACATAACAATTAATTTGGTAGATATTGCTACAGGAATAAAAATTAAAGAAATATTTTCAGGTGAAATATTTAGCACTAAATTTTTGCAAATAAATATAAGTGATATTGCATCGCAAACCGTATTGGTAGTTATAACTTCCGGCGATGAAGTATTAAGTAAGAAGTTGGTGATTGCTAAATAATCAGATACATTTTAATGCAGTGAAAAATCATATTTTAAATAACAAATTTGGAAAAAAATTTCAAATGCTATTTTAATAAATTTGGATAATCAGTAATGACACCATCAATTTTCAGTTTTCTTAATCTATTTATTTCATCTAAAGAATTAATTGTCCAGGGAATAATTTTTATATCCTTTTTATGGCAATTGCTGATAAGTTTTTTATCAACTAGTGAAAATGCAGGACTATATATGGTTGGTGTAAATCCAAGTTTATCTAGTAGCAATTGTATGGGTAAAGCATCTTTTTCTTCAACTAGCATTGCTGTTTTAATGTCAGGATATTTTTTGTGAAGGTACTGTAATGTTCTGAAGTCAAAGGACTGTATTATAACATAAGATTCCATGTGATGGGATATAATTTCATTCATAAGCCTGTCAATAAATTCTTTTGGTTCAGGATGAAATACGTTATCTGTTTCTGGTAAAGTTTTTGTTTCAATATTAAAATATGGGTGAGGTATTTTTGTATTTTTAATATAAGTATTAATGGCCGCAAAAATATCAGACAACAAGGGTTTTATTGCACTTATTTTTTCCTGTTGGGGAAAACGGGGATGGGGTTTTAAACCGACTTCATATTTAATAATTGAATCATAATTCATTTGGTAAAGATTATATTCCTTTTCTTCATTTTCGTTTATATAAGTCCCATCAGGTTTAATAGTTATTTCGTGATTAAAAAATGGTTCATGAGAAAGAATAATTTTTTTGTCTTTGCTGAAACAGACATCCATTTCTAACGTAGTTACCCCTAAATCTAAAGCTTTCAGCATAGCAGGAATAGTATTCTCCGGCATTAGTCCTCTGCATCCTCGATGTCCTTCTATATCAAATTTAGGAAATGAATACTTTTCTGTTTTTTTGGCAGTTTCTATTAAATTAAGATTCATCCTTTCTACAGAAAAAGCATTCATTTTTATGATACAGATAAAAATGAAAATATATTTCATCTTGAGTTTATTTACTGGTTTGAGAAAATGTATAGCTTATTATTTTAAATGTGAACTTACGAATAGCTTTTCTATAAATGTAGAAAGCCTTATGTAATTTATGTGTCTTTTTATATTCTCAGTTTTACAACCAAACATAACAGTAAAAGATCACAATGATTTTACAAAAACAACACTTCGTTTTTTGTGTATTTTATGTGTAATTAGTATTAAGTATCTGTTTTTTAAATGTATTTATTGTACAAATTTTGTAATTTTAGTTTAAATAAAACGATTATGAAAAAGCAGGAAAGAAAAGAACTTAAGGAAAGTCTTATGTTGGCTATCAAAAAACAATTATTAAACAGCAATGCAGAAGTAACAACTAAGTTTGAGAAAACAGTAAAGAAATCAATCAAACAGATTGTTAAAAAAGCTAGACTGCGCAAACCAGTTAAAACATCAAAAGTTTTAATTGCAAAGAAATCGACTCCTAAAGTTAAAAAAACTAAAAAGGCTGTTGTTAAATAAACACTGCAAATTTAATATATGAATTTAAAAAGAAGTATGCTATTTAGTCATACTTCTTTTTTTGTAAAAGATGATTAATAATCATTTCTCTATATTTTTTTAAATCAGGCAAAGGTTTGTTTATATCTTTAGCCATTTCATCCCAGGTTCTCATTTTGATTATTAATAACTTAAGCGGATGCCTTTCAAAAACCTCAGCTTCTTTTACAGACATAGGTCCTCCCTGGAAGTTTAATGTTTTTTTGCTTGCTTCTGAAAGTTGTTTGTAATAAGATTTGAGTGCAAAACAAAGATAACGTTTGGCTTCCACATGTGATTTTACCAATAAAATTATTTTATCAGAAAAACCGTTACTGTGCAAATATTCAGCTCCTTTTTCTTCATGCTTTACAACACCATATCCAATCATACTATCATCTGCTATCAAATGTCCGATATCATGCAAGAATGCAGCAAGGATGACTTCATCATCATTTCCATCTTGCTCTGCATATTGTGCAGACTGACATGCGTGTTCTAATTGAGAAATTACTTCACCGGCATAATTACTATTGCCTTTTGTTAAATATAATCCGATGATCTTATCTGCTATATTATTTGTCTCCATATTATTTTTTTTCTATCCAAAGTGCCCGTTGATATAATTTCCATTGATACCCTGTAAAAAAATCAACCGGACTAGTTTTTAAAAAGAAAGCAATGCTATTAATTAAGATCATAGAAAATATACCCGTGAGTAACAAAATTGTTGTAATACCGGCAGTTTTAAAAAGTTGTTTAAAAATCCAGTCAGTTTTTTCTCTTTGTTTTATACTCATTGTTTTTTATTTACAGGATAATAACCTGAAGACTTTATAATCTGGGCACCTAATGTGCTTTTTTCAAAATCAAGTATTGGTTTTATTTTGTTATATGATACAGATTTGAAGTACTGAAATAATGGCCGCTGGAAATAATAATTTCCTGAAGCAACCATAGAAGCATCCAATGGCGAAACTGCTTTTGATTTTTTGTCAGGTTTTATTAATAACACTTTTACGGTACTATTATTCCCATTTATTATATAACCAGCACCAACATATCCTATGCCTGAATGGTCTGCCTTAATTGCCTCAAGTATTTGAGCATTTCCATTCATTTCTTTAGCATATGGACTAAATTCTATGCCGAGTTTTTTCTTTATAAATTCATGAGTGCCTGAATTGCTTTGTCTTCCATATATATTTATTGGAATATCAATACCTGTTATTGGTGACCAATTTTTATAGTTTCCACTCAGTAAGTTTCTTAAATCATCAATAGTAATAGAGTCGATTGGTAAATCCTTAGCAACTACAAATGCAATTGCATCTTGTGCAAAAATAAATGAGTCAATTGTACTACCCTTTTTACTAAACAGGTCGATTTCTGTACTTTTTATCCTTCTTGATGAATTGGCAATATCAGCAGTTCCATTTAATAAAGAAGCAATACCTAAACCAGATCCTCCTCCAGATATAGAAATGAATATGTCTGAATTTGTTTTATGAAATGATTCAGCAAATAAAACAGATAAGTTTACCTCTGTATCTGAGCCTTTTATTTTTATGGTTTGATAGTTCTGTGAGCAAGAGAGGCATATTATACACTTAAATAAAAATGCAAATTTTATGAATTTAAATTTCATGTCCCTGCATCTTATTGTTTTATAAATTTCTGTACAGAAATGTCACCATTGCTTAGTCTGATTTGAATAGTGTATATTCCTTCACTCAAACCTGAACAATCAATATTGATTTTATAAGTTGATTTCACTTCATTATAAAGTACATTTTTCCCTTTCATATCCGTAACAGTATATTGTATTTCCTGTTCATTCTTGAAATCAGTCCAGATAGTCAGATTTTCATTTACAGGATTCGGAAAAATTTTAAAATCAACGGAAGCAGTATTCTTATTTATAATACCTGTTGGCGTGGAAAGCCTGGTCAACCATGATTTTCCATCTAAGTTCCATCTTGTTATATATTGTTGTATAGAATCGCCGATACTATCTGCCAATAAATGATGTAAAGCTGTAACACCTATATCTGTTTGAACCGGTGTTAATTTAATTTTAGCAGGATCTGCAGCAGGTATCTGATTAATTATTTGATGCAATATGTTATAAGTACCCGGGTCTGATGCTGTAATTTGCTGTTTTGGAACTGCTGAACCACTTGCAATCCACCATATATTTCGTGTTTCTTTTGATCCGTCACCATGACCTGTACCAATACCTCCGTGATCCGGTATTAATAAAATCAACCAATCCTCTTCTGCATAAGTTGGTCTGCCTTTTAGGCAATTCATTACTTTTCTTAATCTGGTATCTACATATTCAATAGCTGCAATATAAGATGGATTGTTTGGATTGAAACCGGATGAGTGTCCTGTAATATCTGGCTGGTCATAATAAATAAAGATACAATCTAAGTTTTCATTACTTATTTCCTGGCAAGCCAGTTCAGAAGTATTATTTCTTGTATCCTGACATCCATCACAGGCCGTCAGTACTTTTTTGTTCCAGCTATCGTTATAAACTTTATCATTTAACGGTGACCATTCTACAACCTGAACACAATATAAATCCGGCTTTATGGATTTAGCCCTTGTGGTAAAATAAGGATAGGTATTGTATCTGCTGTTCGTATAGTCATTATTCGTTACGTTATGTTTTGCTTCCCAAACACCACACATGATATCAGACCATGAAGGACCTGAAACAGTAATACCCATATGATAGGCATTAAATGAATAAGTTCCGTTTGCAATTAGTGAATCAAGAACAGGTGTGTTTGCTTGTTGCAATGCATCCGATCTTGTACCGTCAATACCAATAATCATGACTTTCCTTTTTTGTGAGGCAAAAACCAAACTGCTAATTAAAACCAGCAATATAAGTGTGTTTGTTTTTTTCATTGTTGTATTTTTTATTTAGTAATTATATTTGAATCCTATTTGTCCTCTCAGTCGATAATATTCTACATAATAAGTTCTAAAAGGTTCACCTCTAAACATTCTATGTGGTCGGTTGAGTAAATTGTTAAGTTGCATATAAACAGAAAAATGTTTTTTAAAACTATAGCCTGCCTGAAAATCTAAAGAATATAAATGATCGTGAAAAATATCATAATCGCTTGTTCGTTGTTGTAAAATAGTTCCATTTGAATTTTTGACCTGATATAGATTTAATTCATGTAAATATCTTCCGGTGTAATTAAATGCCAGAGAGGAACTAAATCCATATTTCTCGTAAAATAATTTTACGTTTATTAACAAAGGTGTTTGCTCTGTCATGCTTTGTTTTTTATCTCTTCCAGGCACTTGCATTCTCGAAATTGTATACGTTGCATTTAATCCAATTCCAATACCGTCTAATCCTTTCGGTAAAAAATCAAATTTTCTTTCAATCAATGCTTCTACACCGAAGACAAAAGATTTATTTACGTTTTCAAATTGACGAATTACAATTCCGCTGTATGTATCTGCACCGCTGCCTGAAAAAGTAAAAATGTGATTTTTAATATATTTATAATATGCACCTACAGAGACTATTCCTTTGTTTCCGAAAAAGTATTCGTAAATTAAATCGAAATTCCATGCATACGTTGGTTTTAACTTTGGATTGCCATAAGTAATTTCTTGTTCTTCTAACCTGAAAACAAAATCGCCCGGTTTTAATTCATTAAAATTCGGACGATGCATACTTCTGCTAATACCTGCACGCAGGTTAGATGTATTGTTGATTGAATAGTTTATATTTAAGGAAGGCAGGAAAGATACATACTGGTTTTTAACCATTCTGCTTTCCGGTATATTGTAATATTTGGTAATACTGTCGTTACCGATTACATCAATATAACTTTCTGTATTATCTGTAAGTGTATCAGCAGACGTTTGAGACCAGGTGTATTCTACTCTCAGACCACCAACTAAATTTAATTTTGAAACAGGTTTTGCAGTAAACATTGCATAACCGGCATAAATATTTTCTTTGTATTGGTAGCTATTTCCAACCCAGTATAAAAACTCATTATTAAACTTATTGAGTTTGTATTCTCGCAAGGTGTCGCCTAATTTGTAAATAAAATTGGAAAGTTCCTGATTGGTTAAAAATGGATAGTTTGAATTTGTATATGGATTTCCAAATTCTTTTAAGAATCCGTTCTTTTCTGCAAATGCAGTTGTCTCAAAATCGGTAAGTGCATATGCCTCAGGTCGCTTACCACTTACATCTTGTTCCCAGGTTGTAAAACCAATTTCCCTTGCACCAACTTTCATACGCATTTTTGCACCAAAATCTAATGTGATTTTATTATTGATTCTATAGCTTAAATCTGTTCTAAGAGTAATCGGGTCCCGTTCCCAGGTTTTATTCAACTCTGAATAGGCTCTGAAAAATGTAAATTGATCCGGCCTTAAAATGGAATCTCCGGTAAAAACATCATAATAGCGAACTTGAGGAATTATTTGCTGGTGATTATCACCGGTACCGTAGGGATTGTCACTTTCTAATAGTTTAGTAATTATTTTTTCTGTATTGTTACAATCTACAGGATTACCAAAATAATCAACACAATCTTGGTCTCTGAATGCTACTAAAGGACTTGCAAATTCTACATAGTAGTAACCATTTGAAGATGATTTCGGATCATTTTTTCCAAATGGTACATTTCCATATTGAAACTTACTTGCATAAGATGTAAGATTAAGATTTAATTTAATTTTCGTATTGATTTTAAATTCTGCGTTTAATTCACCACCTGCTAATTGCCGTAATAACTTACCATGAATATTTTGTAATCTTATTCTTGAGCCAGCACCTTCGCTGTAATTAAACCTTTGTACTTTTTGGTATTTATCATCTATCAGTGTTGAATAGAGTATTTTAGCTTCAATTTTTATTTTGTCGTTTGGATTTATTTCAAATCCGGCATTTATACCAACTGTATTTCTCATACCGGAATAATTTTTCAGATGAATACTGTTGATTCCCTGATTGGTATTGTATCCGTAAATTACCTTTTGTGCATGTGCTGCATAATTTCTGCCGTAGTAAGCTGTATTTATTATAAAACCGAATTTATTATTTTTACTTCTTTCACCATACGAAAAATCAATATTATATATTGGCTTTTTTGCCAATGCATTATAACCAATACCAGAATTTAAAGAAATAGTTCTTTCCGTTGCAGATGCTTTACTTAAAATATTTATCGAACCACCAATATTATCACCTTCCATATTCGGAGTAATAGTGCGAGCTACAATAATATATTCAATCATATCAGATGGCAATACTTCATAGTCAAATGCCCTGCTGGTATTTTCTTCGTCAGCTACTGGCAATGGATTTCCATTTATAAGTGTTGATGTCCATTCGTTTGGTGTGCCTCTGAATGATACATAATTTCCTTCTCCTTTATTAGATTGCACATTTGTACTGCTCATTCGCTTCAGAGCGTCTGCTGCATTTTTATCCGGCATCTTTTTAATCATGTCAGCAGACATGATATTAACCGCCATAGGTGAGGTTTTAATCATATTGATGGCCTTTACATCACTTCCCTGCTTATATGCCGATGTAATTGTTACTTCATTTAATATTTTAGAATCTTCTTTCAATATTAAAATGCCGAGATCTGTTACAGAATCGCTGTTAATTGTTATTGGGATTTCTGACTTTTGGTATCCCAGATAAGTGACAGAGATTGTATGTGAACCATATGGGATATTGGTTAACTGGAAATTCCCGTCAGCATCACTGATGGTTCCGATATTTAACGAATCAATTCCAATGGTTACACCTGGAAGTGACTCACGTAAGTCTGTGATTTTGCCTTTTACAAGTGTTTTTGATTTTTGAGCATTTGCATCTCCTAAAGAAAAAAGTAAAAGAAGGCAGGTAAGAAAAAGATAATGAAATGTTGCCGGTTGGTTATATCTTGTTAGCATGTACAAAGATACAATTAAGGCAGAGCCGAATCATTTGTTATTGTTTACTAATAGGTGTATTTTATGGATTATAAAGTTGTTTTTGCAGTACCTAAAATGAATTAAATTTCACAAATTGTTCAAAAATATCGATGATGACTTTTAAAGTAATTATAAATGTAATTTAATCACGATGTGTTTCTATTATAGTTTCTAGAATTTCTTCTGTCTCATTTTTGTATTCGACATCAGGAATGAATTTGCTTTCCAGCCATTCATCAATGATATACATCCTTTTTTGTTTTAAATTTTTCATTATCATTACGCCCATCTTTTCGAGAGCATAGGCATTGCATTCCTGCTCAAACTGTCCCTTCATCGGAATAACCAGTAGTTTTTTCTTTAAGTATAGAGCTTCTGCAGGTGTTTCAAATCCACTTCCACAGAGGACTCCGGAAGAAGTCGCCATACTTTTAATAAACTTTTTGTTGCTGACTGGTAAAAATGAGATATTTTTCTTGTGATATTCTTTCTTGGTATGCTTGCTGAAGATTTCCCATTTGACATCAGGAAATTGACTGAATTTTTTCAGTAATTTTTCATCAGCGTAAGAAGGAAGATAAACAGTGACATGACCTTTATCTTTTACCGTTTCTCTTCTTACTTGTTCCCTGATAATAGGTGTGTAAATATGGTCATCATAATGTTGAAAATGGAACCCGAACGTTTTATCTGCCGGAGCAAATAGTTTCAAGAAACTATAGGCAACCGGATCAATAAATAAGGGTTTGGGAACATTGTTACTTAAAACAGCACATTGGTGACTTAAAGAGACGCAAGGAACATTTTTATATTTGGCAGACCATGCACTGATGGGTTCAAAATCGTTAATCACAAGATTATAGTTCTCAGTTGGTAAATCAAATACGGACTTAATAAATTTCTTTGTATCTAGTAATTGAAAGGTTTTCCAGTAGTCAATACCGCCATTTTCACCAAAAACAAAACTCATGCCTTTATACTGGAAGTCAATATCAAAAGGAAATTTAATTGTAGATTCAGTACCACTAATTAAAACATCTACTTTGGCTATTTTTTTCAGATAAGGTAGTATCTCCATCGCTCTTGTCAGGTGACCATTGCCAGTACCCTGAATTGCATATAGTATTTTCAATAGAGTTAATTTAAACTTCAAGAATTTCTAATTCCATTCTTTCAATGAGTTGTAATGTTTTTTCAGCTTCCGTTTCGTATGCAACCTCCAACTCATACGTTGGTTCATAATGATAAATATGCCACTCTTGTTCATAATACTCCAGAGCTGTCAGGTTTTCCACCCAGTCACCGGAATTCAAATACATCACACTACCTTTTTCAGTAGTAACTATTCTTTTTTGTGGTTGGTGTATATGACCACAAATCACGTAATCATAATTCTTTTCAATGGCTAAGTCAGCAGCAGTCTGTTCAAAATCATTTACATATTTTATAGCTTTCTTAACACTGTCTTTTATGCGCTTGGAAAACGAATAAGGTTGTTTGCCTATCTTTTTTAAGAATATGTTTGCATACCTATTTAATAGAATCAGGTAGTCATAGGCTTTTCCTCCAAATTTTGCCAGTTTAGTGGTGTGTTTCATGGAAATATCAAATACATCGCCATGAAATATCCATGCTCGTTGAGAATTCAGTTTTAATATTAGTTTGTCTACTAAATAAATGTTTGCCACATTAAAATCAGAGAATCGTCTTAATAAATCGTCGTGATTTCCGGTTACATAATAAATTTCCACACCTTTTGCAGCCATCTTAAATAATTGCTTTATAACATTCATATGCATCTTTGGAAAATAGTTTTTGTTGTAAGCCCAGATATCTATGATATCCCCATTTAAGATGAGTTTTTTAGGTTCAATAGATTTTAAGTAGAGATAAAGTTCTTTGGCGTGACAACCATATGTTCCTAAGTGTACATCTGAAATAACTACAACGTCAAGTTGTCTTTTTTTATGCATGTACAAATATCAGCCAAATCATTTAATCTGAAGTTAACTCAAATAGGAAACTCTGAGAATTATATGTGTCCAATCTGCAAATAAATATTTAATTTATTTAAGCCCTTCGTTCATATTAGAATACTCAACTAAACCGCTATTCCACTTCACGCTTTGAATTGGCTGAAACATTGCGAAAGTTAAAACTTGATTGGAAACAGCAAGGTAGTACAAGTCTCCACCTTGCTTTTATTTCCAACACTTCGTTTTTATTGTTTACTACATATTTCTTAACCAATAAAATAAAGCTTATGAAGACGATCATAGCTAACACTAAAGGACTATCCAATAACTATATAAGGACGATACAAATCGCACTTGCGAATGCCCTAAAACCTTACAGTAGGGACAGCTTCCGATTCACATATCCCTCACAAGGGACTGCATGCAATTGAATTCCACCGACAGGGCGGGGCGTGGTGGTAACACAGATTCATTCGCAGAATGAAAATATAAAATAGGACACAAGTATGAAAATCAATCGAATAAAACAATAAAAAGCAAATCCTGTGGAGAATATCGGATTCGAACCGATCGCCTCTTCACTGCCAGCGAAGCGCTCTAGCCAAATGAGCTAATCCCCCAATTTATAAAGAACAGTCGCAAAGATAGAAAATAAATTTAACCTGCCAATTCTAAAATTAAAGTAGCTGCTTTTTGTGAAGCTCCTATTGAGCCCATTTTTTCATGCAAGGTATGATAGAACTCTTTTCCGGAGTCTTGCAATAATTTATCTAACTCATTCGTAATCTTCTCTGATGTGCAATCGTATTGTATCAATTCTTCTGCAATTTTTTCATTGGCAATCAAATTTGGTAATGAGATATACGGCACTTTTATCAGTCGTTTGCCTAACTGGTAATTCAACCAGGAAGTTTTATAAATGACCACTTGCGGCACATTAAACAATGCTGTTTCTAATGTTGCCGTGCCACTGCATACAATGGCTGCTTTTGCCATCTTAAGTACCTTATAAGTGGAATCAAAAACAAGTTTGACATTATCCGGTAACTCATTCGGATATAAATCCTTCAAACCGGAAATAGCTGTTACTATAAATTGTTCCTTCGGAAAATTCCTTGCAGTATCCAGCATAATCGGCAACAATGTATTTATTTCCTGCTTGCGGCTGCCGGGTAATAGCGCAATAGATTTTGCTGTATCTGCTGCTTGTGTTTCCCCTGTAGGTATTGAAATCTCATCGAGTAACGGATGACCGACGTAGTGTGCATTGACATACTGATGCTTATCGTAAAACGCTTTTTCAAACGGTAAAATACACAACATCAAATCAACGTATTTTTTTATTTTTTCCACTCGGCTTTCATTCCATGCCCAGAATTTTGGAGAAATATAATACACCACTTTAAAGCCTTGTTCTTTACACCATTTTGCCATCCTCAGGTTGAAGCCGGGATAATCTATTAAGATGATAACAGTCGGTTGAAAGCTTAAAATATCCTGTTTTATTTCCTTGAAATTACGTCGTATGGTGCGCAGATTCTTCAACACTTCGTAAAAACCCATAAAGGCTAATCTTTCCAGACCAAACAGCATATCAACATTGGCTGCTTTCATTTTATCGCCACCAATTCCTTTGAATGAGGCTTGCGTGTCAGCCATAGCAAGCTGTTGCACTAAATTACTTCCGTGCAAATCACCGGATGCTTCACCTGCTATGATGTAATATTTCAATAAATGAAATTGAATGATTAGACAACGTATTTTACAATAAACATCGCTGCGATGTATAAGATAGATGCAATAAAAATTCCTTTACATAGTAAAAATTTCTTCAATAAATTAAACAGAAAAAACACCGGAAGATTTATAAATACACACACTTTTATAAATGACGGTAAAACAGATAAGTCTCTTGCACTGGCTATGTATTCGTTCCAGGGCAGATAATCAAATTTTATTTCTCTGTAAGCAAAAAACATCAGCATGGGCAGCACTAAACCAATTATAAATCCGAATAAGGTTTGATCTGCTTTCTCCAGCATGGATGGGTTGGTTGATTCCGTACTCATAATTAGTATTTAAATGATTTAGCTCAAAAATAAGTCTTTGAAACAATTATTACTACTAAAACGGATGAATTGTAACATTTATTGAAATAGAAATCAGAATTACTTACTGAGCTTAAGGTTGTACAATTGCCCTAACCCTGCTGCAATGCCGCCGATGCCACTTATAAAATGTGCAGAAACATCGCCTACATTAAAAACTGCTTTCAAAATAGAAGCAGCACTTAATAATATCAAACCACCAAAGAATACAAATGCCGGTATTTTATTTTGATGATGAAATTTGTAACCATGTAAAATAGATGAAGTACCTAAAACAAAAACACTCGAAATAATAATATATTCCACCCAGTGATACTGCTCGAAATAGGTAGCCGCTACAGGCAATAAAACCACCAGTACTGGCGTAATAATACAATGAACAGCGCACAAAACCGACAAAAATACACTGATTCGTTCCGAATAATGTTGGTGTTTATGTGTATTTTTGTGTACTTTCATTGTTGTAATTGGGTTGCAAATATAGCTTATTTTTGCAACTTTATTGCATTAAAATGTTAAATTTATTGCATGCAAAACCTGGAACATATCCTAAAACACCACAATCTGCGCATCACACAGGTTCGTTTGGAAGTACTGCAGTTTTTTCAAACGAACAAGAATGCACTGACACACGCAGATTTAGAAACTTTTTTTTCGAAAAAGTTTGACCGTGTTACCATCTACAGGACCCTGACTTCATTTTTGGAAAACGGACTTTTACATAAAATTCCGGATGATTCCGGTATTGCCAAATATGCGCTTTGCCAGCATGAAGGCACAGAACATACGCACGATGATCATCATGTGCATTTCAAATGTAAGAAATGCGAAAAGATTGAATGTTTACATAATCTGGAAATTCCGAAATTACATTTACCTAAGAAATATAAAATGGAACACGCTAATTTGTTAATTGAAGGAATTTGCGCGCATTGTAATCCTTAACTGAACATTTTCTATAAAAATCCGTCTTATTAAATATGGAAAAGAATATACTCCATAAGTCTGAACCAAAAGTGTACGAACAATCAGTTCAGAAAAAATACAGAAACTACAAGTGGATGCTTTACCTTAGCATTGGAGGACTTTCTTTGATGTTTCTAAGTCTTACTTTCCTTTATTTTGCGGATCACTTACAAAGCAAACAACCTGATATAAAAATTATTCCAGTATTTTACTGGAACACCTTAATTCTGTTGGCGAGCAGTTTGGTAATTGTTAAGGCAAAAAAACATTTCAGAGAAGATAATTTCTCAAAATATAAAACCAGTCTGATTATTTTATTGGGTTTGGGTACACTGTTTTTAGTAGGACAAATCACCGGATGGCTTGCGTTATTTGGTACCGGTTATAATTTCACACATAAATCCGCTGCCTATTTATATGTCATTTCTGGTATACACGCACTGCATATTTTAGGTGGATTGATTTTTTTGGGTGCCTTTATCATAAAAAGCTGGAGAATGCTGAATAATTACGCAATGTCAGTCGTGTATTTTACAGATCCTATTTCTAAATCACAATTAACGCTTTTCGGTACCTTCTGGCATTTTCTGGGTGTCTTGTGGATTTATCTTTTATTTTTCTTCGTGTTAATTGGTTAAACAACAAACTATGTTCGGTTTATTTAAATCCAAAAAAAAAGAAATCAGTACTATAGACTTCATCTGGAAAAACGATGAGGTGAAATACAACGCGCTCATAAAACACTTGAAAGAACAGGATAAATCTATATTGATTTATTATTTTGAAGACTCGAAAAATGCCATTGAAGAAATTTTAACTGCAGCATCCGTTAATTACAGCAACGAAGCAAATTCATTTGCCACTAAAGTCTGGCTGATGAATGCTAGTGCAATAGTACAAAAATCTGACATAGGTAACAGAACCGTAATTTTTGCAGAACACCATCCGTCTTTTGCTCGCGAAAATGAAATAAAAGAACATTTATCGGATAAACTCGGAATTCAGGAAATCACCTTTTATACTTCGTTTGACGATAAACTCTTACAACTATTCGATTCAGAACGTATTCTGCAACTTTTAGAAAAAATGGGTTTCAAAGACGATGAAGTGATTGAACACAATATGATCAGCTCTTCAATTGAAAGAGCTCAAAAACGAATTGATGAAAATCTTTCAATTCATAATAACAATACGCGACAACGAAAAGACTGGTTTGATTTAAACTTACCTGCTATCGAAAAGTTCTAAAAATTCGCTGTATGTCAAGCATCATCTCCGTACTAATATTCAAATGGAATACTAATCTGATTTGTTGTTGACCAAATTGCACCGCTAAAATTCCATGTGCTTTTAAGTATGCTAAAACTTCGTCAACAGATGTTTTTGTTTCATCAATACTGAATATCAAAATATTGGTTTCGCAAGGCAGTACATCCACTATCCAGTTTAATTCTGCTAAGACTGCAGCTACTTGTTGTGCATGTTGGTGGTCTATTGCCAGTCGTTCCACATTATTTTCTATAGCAAACAAACAGGCCGCTGCAAGATAACCTGCCTGACGCATGCCGCCACCAAATACCTTGCGGATTCTTCTGGCTTTTCTGATAAATTCTTTGTTACCTATAAGCACAGATCCTACAGGAGCACCCAATCCTTTGGAAAAACAAACACTTAACGAATCGCAGCATTCACCTATTTGTTGTGTGGTATACTTCTTTGCAACTACAGCATTGTACAAACGAGCACCATCCATATGTAATTTCAATCCATGTGCATCGCAGGCAGCTTTTATTTCTTTAATGGTTTGCAACTCATAACAACTGCCACCGCCTTTATTGGATGTGTTTTCCAGGCAAACCAAACTGCTTTTCGGCAACCAGTCAAAATCAGGTTGTATGTTTTCTATTACTTGAGCGGCAGTAATTCTGCCTTTATCGCCATCAATCAATTTTACGGAAACACCGGAATGAAAGGCAAAGCCAGCCGTTTCGTAATAATAAATATGCGCCGTTTTGTCTAAGATAATTTCATCCATCGGCTGCGTATGCGCTTTCACCGCAATCTGGTTGGCCATCGTGCCGCTGGCACAAAACAAGGCTGCTTCGTGCTGAAACAATTCCGCCATCGTAGCTTCCAGCAAGTTTATGGTAGGGTCTTCGCCAAACACATCATCACCGGTTGTTGCGGCAAACATCGCCTTGAGCATCTCGGCAGATGGTTGGGTCACGGTATCACTTCGTAAATCTATTTTCATTAGAATGGAAGTTGTTGTATAAAATTTCTAATCGCATCACGCCATAATAACAAGATGAATAAAACACCCCAAAGTGCTCCAAAAAAATGTGCATCATGTCCGACATTATCGGTTCCTTTTCTTCCCATATAATAAGAATACAGAAGGTATAATGGACCTAAAATATAAGATGGGATAAAAAACGGAATCGGGAAAATCATCAGCTTCTGTGTTGGATATAATACGATACTGACAAACAAGATGGCCGATACCGCACCTGATGCACCTAAAGCATTATACTGCGGATTATCTTTGTGTTTAAAGTAAGAAAAAGTAGCACTCATAATCAATGCAGAAAAATATAAACCGACATATAAATAAGGACCAGCATCATTAAATATTTGTGTCAATGCCACTTCCACGTTCAATCCGAAAAGATACAAGGCATACATGTTAAAAAACAAGTGCATCAAATCTGCATGGATAAATCCTGATGTAATAAAACGATAATACTGTTTACGTTTATCAATTACATAAGGATTAAAAATACAGTTGGACATTAATGCCTGATTGCCAAACGCCAGAATACTGGAAATAACGGTGATGGCAATGATAATGTATGTAATCATGTATTAGTCGTAAGTGATTCTTCTTAATTTTCTTTTTTCTTTTTATTGGTTGCCGGTAACATTTTTTTGAGCATGGCACCGGTTAAGCTTTTCGCATTGTCTCTGTTCAGCAATCTGCTGTTGATGAATACCTGCATTTTATTCAAAAATCCTGGCACCACATATGCTTCCTTACCTAAACTATCTAATCCGATTTTTACCACCGGTGCCGCTTCCATCAGCATCGGACCATCTTTCATGCCTTTCGTCATTTCAGATTTAGTCATACCCGGACAAACCGCCAG
>JBIKPT010000032.1:0-21624 GCA_044357355.1 Chitinophagales bacterium | reverse complement strand
TTACCTGATCTTCCTGTTTATTAGGTTTTGCATGTTTATTTTTCACCATTTCTTCCGTCACATCATCGCTGAAATGCATTTTGCCTTGTGCCACTTTATAAATGGCTTCTATCAATTCCTGATTACCGACATTTTTCAATACATATCCGGAAATTCCAACATCCAGCATTTTATTAATGTCTGCAATGCTGCCTGACATAGAAAGTGCAATTACTTGTATTGACGGATTTTGTTGTTTAATTTTTTTTGTCAACTCATAACCGTCAATATCAGGCATGCTTATGTCTGTAAGAATAATTTCCGGTTGTAAATCATGTAATTCTTCCAGCAGCAGGTTTCCGTTGGTAAATGTTTTCAGGATTTCTATATTCTCATTAGCAGCTAATATTGCCGACAATCCATCTATCAGCATTTGATGGTCATCTACTAATATAACTTTGTGTTTTTTCATTGTCGTCAATATAGTGGTATTTCTATAATTATGGTAGTACCATTTTTTGGTGATGATTCAATATCTAATTTACCTTTCAGGTAATCTGTTCTTAATTGAATGTTTCTCAATCCGATGCCGCCTTTTTGTTTAGCTTCATATACATCAAAACCTTTGCCATTATCTTCCATCAGCAAGGAAATCTCTGTTGTATCTGCCGAAAGTTGTATAGAAACCTGTGTGGCTTCCGCATATTTTATGGTATTATTTACTGATTCCTGAATAATTCTGTACAACATGAGTTTTCCGGTATTATCCAGCATGGATTCTTCAAAACCATTGCTTTCAAAATGAATTTTAAGCTTATTTGTTTGATTAACCCTGGAAATAAAATCCTGAACGGCTCTCACAAAACCCAAATTGAGCAATACGTCAGGTACCATATTATGTGAAATATTCCTGATTTCTTTTATGGAATCGTCTATTGTATCCATACTTTGCTGTAATCGCAGCTTTTCTTCAGGTGTACAATTATTACTGGTAAGTGAACTCAAATTTAGTTTGGATGCCGACAACAACTGGCCAACACCATCGTGTAACTCACGCGCCAGTCGTTGCCGCTCGTTTTCTTCCGATTCCAGAATGGCTTTTGACCGTTTTAGTTCTTCTTTTACTAATTCCTGTTGTAGTTTTTGTTCCTGTTTAAATTTATAGCGGTAATAAAATAATCTGAATAAAAAGAAACTCAACACTAAAGCAGCCAGTAAAACGACAAGCAGCACATTTCGTTTACTTATTTTTAATTCTTGCTGAGCAATTTGTTCTTTCTTTTTTTGAGTATCATACAAGGCTTGCAGCTCAGCGATTTTTTGTTCTGTTTTTTCATTCAGGATACTGTCTTTAACAGCATTGCTTTGTTGCAAAAATTCATAGGCACTGTTAACTTTATTTGTTTTGAAGTATAATTTACTAAGTTGCTCTAAAGCATTTTTTGTTCCAATTTTAAACCCGGTTTTTCTGCAAAGATCTAAGCCAATTTTATAGAACTCTTCTGCTTTTGAATAATTTTTAAGTTCGTCATATATGGCACCTAAATTAATGTGCGTATCACCCAATTGTTTATTATTTTTAAAAGATGAATCTATCGTTATTGCTTTCTTGTGATACTCTATCGATTTATCAAATTCGTTAGAATAATAAAAACAATTGGCTATATTATCGTAAAACATAGACTTATTAAATTCGATATTTAATTGTTCGCACAATTCTAAACCAATGCTATCCATAGCCAATGCTTCTTTGTATTTTGACTGCATTCCAAAGATGTTCGCCAGATTGTGATAGATAGAAATATGGCTTCTGTTAGGTTTTTCATTTTTGATTATTGAAAAAGATTTATTTGCAAATTCTTCAGCTTCTTTCAATTGATATTTTGTTTGATAAATCATAGAAATGTAATTATAGCAAACTGCTATTTCATTTTTAAGATTTAAGCGCTCGTTTATTTTCAAGGCTTTCAGTTGATATTGCATAGCCTTATCGTATTCACTTTTTTGCCAGTAGTTAGTACCTAATGCAGCATATGTTTTTACCAAAAGTGTATCGTTTTTTATGTTGATGAAAATAGCCAATGCTTTTTCATTATGACTGATGGCAAGATTATAATTGCTTTTTATTTGTTCTAATAAACCAAAATTAAGCTGTCCTAAACCAATTCCTTTAGTATAATTATTTTTTTCAGAAAGTTGCAGAATTGAATCTGCGAATAATTCCGCTTTTGCAATATCTACGCGCTGAAAAGTCAAATATTGTTCATTCAGTTTATTTACGTGCTGCGCAATATCCGTTTGCGTTTCCGGTGATTTCGAGCAACCAAAAATAAATAGTATGACGATGTAAATGTATTTCATAGAAATATGGCTAAATATAGAAAGATGTCTGCAAAAAATTATAAACAAATTTTAAGTTGCAAATTTTATTGTGTTTTAACACTTTTTATCATCTTATTTTAAATATAAGTAACTAAAATTGGCATAAAAATAGTTCTATCTTTGAAAAGGAAAGATGAAACAAGCCATTGCCATATTATTTGTATTATTTTTTGCAGGTAATCTTAGCCAAGCTCAATCAGAGCAAGACAAAATTGTGTTGCCGCAAATGATATTGGATGGTGATACCATGGAAGAAATTATTCTGGAACCTATTTTGGTAACTGCTTCTAAATTAGAAAAGGTAAATCTGGAAGAATGGCAGATGCGCTATTTAAGAAAAGTATATCCATATGCATTGCGAACGGCCAGATTGAGTAAAAAAATTGACGAAGATTTAGAAAAATGTAAAACAAAAAAAGAGCGAAAACGTTACTTGAATGAATGTGAGAAGGTGATGCGTGAAAATTTTGAAACCAGTTTAAGAAATCTGACACGTAAACAAGGTCAATATCTCATTAAACTCATACATAGAGAAACAGGACAAACGGTCTATGATTTATTGCAAGAATACAGAAGCAACTGGAAAGCTTTCTGGTGGAATTTTGCAGGAAAGTTTTTTGATTTAGATATGAAAGACACCTATGATCCAACAGGAAAAGATAAAGAAATAGAAAATTATATTCAACGATTACAATATATTTATCATACAGACGGTACAAATTACAACATACAACATGAACAATTCATTACACCAATTCCGGGTGAAAAACGCCCAAAATAAGGAAGTCAACCTTGAAGACTATAAAGGTAAAGTCGTTTTAGTGGTTAACACAGCATCCAAATGCGGTTTAACACCACAATTCGATAAGTTAGAAAAACTATATCAGGAATTTAAAGAAGAAGGCTTTGAAATTATCGGTTTTCCTAGTAATGATTTTGCCGGCCAGGAACCCAATTCTGCAGACAAAGCAGAAGAATTTTGCAAAATAAATTATGGCGTTTCGTTTCCAATCATGGAAAAAATACATGTCAAAAAAGGAGCGGAGCAGCATGAAGTTTTCCAATTTTTAGGCAATAATGCACCTGGATTAAAGATGCTGACACATCCCAAATGGAATTTTCAGAAATATTTAATTGATAAAGAGGGGAAAGTGGTTGATTATTTTATACCTACCACAGATCCTGAGTCTGATAAAGTAAAAAGTGAAATCAGGGAATTACTGAAAAAACAGTAATTTCATGTAATATGAAATACACTGTTTTTTTTCTGCTGCTAACCGCAGTTATTTCTGTTTCTACGGCACAGACAATTACTACAACACCATGGACTCAGTTCGTTCCATCTGATGCTATTCCTGAAAACATAAATTGCAGAAATTCGAACAATAATATCGATCTGGTTAGGTTTAATGGCAGATATTATTGCGCCTTTCGTACAGCGCCTACACATTTTGCTTCTAAAAAAACAGTTATTTACATTATCAGTTCTACAGATTTAAAATCCTGGAAGAAGGAAACGGAATTTTTTGTAAACGCTGACATGCGGGAACCTCGATTTATTGAGTTTAATAATCAGTTACACTTTTATTTTTTTGAAGGCGGAACCAAAATGTTTAAATTTGAACCTAAACATATCTGGAACAGCAGGTTAACAGATACCGGCTGGACAGCTAAAATTAAAACTAACCTGGATGGATTTGTAAACTGGCGGTTCAGAACCTATAATAATAAACTATATCTATCAGCTTATTACGGTGTAAATTTGTACAAAAATGACCATCAGGCCAATTTGCGTTTATTTACATCCGATAATGGAATACATTTCACTCAGATTTCAGAACAACCTCAAGTAAGCACCAAAGGTGCAGAAGAAGGTGAATTTATTTTTGACAAAACCGGAAATCTCTGGGCAACGGTTCGTTTGGAAGGTTCCGGCTCTTATTTGTGTTTTGCATCGAAAGACTCCATAGATAAATGGCATACAACGTTTTCAAAGCTAAAATATGACAGTGCGCTGATGTTTGAAAAAGGAGAGGACATTTATCTTATATCTCGCAGACATTTGAAGGGAAATGCCACAGAAGTGGAAGTTCCCGATAAAAAGCAACGCAGAAAGAACCTTTTGCGCTATTCTTTTTCTAAAAAAGTAACTGCTTTGTTTAAAATCAACAAAGAGAAAATGGAAATCGAACATGTGATGGATTTTCCATCAACCGGCGATACTGCTTTCCCTGCTATTGCTTCCATAGATGAACATACCTTTTTTCTGTTGAATTATTCATCTGATATCACCAAAAGAAGTAAAATCTGGATTGGCGGTCAGCTGGGCAAGACCTATATTTATCAAACAAAACTAATTTTTAACTAATTTAAAAGCCTATATCAATATTTTAAATCATTTATCTTTGAGTATGAATAAGCTTGACATTTTGGTATTTGCAGCACATCCGGATGATGTGGAATTGGCTTGCAGCGGTACGGTATTAAAACATATCAGCCTTGGTTATAAGGTTGGAATCATTGATCTGACAAAAGGTGAATTGGGTACGCGCGGTTCTGCGGAAATTCGTACGGAAGAAACTAAAATTGCATCTGAACTTTTAGGTATTCACATTCGAGAAAATTTGGGCTTCAGAGATGGATTTTTTGAGATTGACGAGGTTCACTTGTTAAAAGTTGTAGAAGTAATCAGGAAATATCAACCGGAAATTATATTGGCGAATGCTGCTTCTGACAGACATCCTGACCATAAAAGAGCCGGTGATTTGGTGTCCAGAGCTAATTTTTTGAGCGGATTACTCAAGGTTCAAACAGAAAATCAAACACATTGGAGAGCAAAAGCAGTTTACCGTTATATTCAGGACAATTATATTCAGCCGGATTTTGTGGTGGATATCTCAGGATTTGAATCTAAAAGGCTGGAAGCTATCAAAGCATTCAAATCTCAATTTTTCGATACCAATTCCAATGAACCATCTACACCCATATCAAGAGAAGATTTTCTGGAATTTATACTAGCCAGGGCAAAACAATTTGGCAGACCTATTAATGCAGAATATGGTGAAGGATTTACTGTTGAACGATATATTGGAGTCGATAACTTACTCTATTTAAAATAGTTACCACACTTTACTTATATCTTCACACCAGGTACGAACTAAGACATCTTCTTCTTTGCCAACAAAACCTTTACCTGTTAGCATATCATAACATGTTAACAGATCATCCAGCATATTTTCTTTGCCGCCTTTAATGTTTAAGTCGGCTAATTCGCTGCAAATCTTATAGTTATTCAAATAACCCGGAATTTCATCTTCGAAGTCTTTCAGTAAGTTATGCTGATTTCTTTCCTGCCAAACAGTTGCATCATGATATAAAACAGACCAGCCATTTGCCCATGAAATACGTTGAGCGACATAACTACGCCAGATATCCGTCATTCGGAAGCTGCAATAGGCAGGTAAGTACAACAAAGGGAAAGCCTCTTTATACCAATAGGTATTCTGGCTGTTAAACGGACTCCAGGCATTATTTCCCAGCGCCACGTTAACACCTGTTTTGTTGAAATCCATTGGTAATGGATATGTTAATCTGAAAACAGCGTCCACATCAGGATTTTCATCAGCCAATCCTTGCTGGATAGGACAAATGATTTCTTTCGTTTCAAAATCTGATAGAGGCGGAGTTGCCTTTTGCAATTCCTCTAAAGGCAAACCTCTGGGCCATACTACCTTGTCGCTGAAGTATTTGTATACATTTACCCAACCTGTTTCTTTAATATCAACTGCTTTTACCACTTTTGTTGTTGGTTCCCAGAATTCAGCTCTAGGTAAGTTATCATCATCTGTTTCTACAATTTCATCCGTTCCATTTTGCAGAGCAATGATGTATCCAATATTTTTTCTTGCATAATGTCTTGTTGGGCAAAGTTTTGCAAACTTTGAATCCAATTCCAGCTGACGTTTAACAGACCAGAAATCACAACCATCAATATGGAAATTATCAGGATTTTTGGTATCACCAATCATTATAAAGTGAATATTACGTTCAGTACATTCTTTTGCGTAAGTGTGCAGTACTTCAAGTGTATCAGGTGCGATAGAGGTTATAACTAAAGATTTATATGACATAGCTTAAATAGTTTATTTTTAATGTTTTATGTTAAATAACAGGTGTATTTCCTTTTAATCTTTCCCAAAAATAGTAGAGAAGTGTTTCTCTTGCATTTTTAATTGCGGAAGGCGAAACGCGAGGAGATGGTGCCTGATAATGAATTGGTACTTCAGCGGTTCTGTGTTTTCTCAATAAATATTTTACTTCTGTTTGATAAAAATGCGCTCTGGATTTTAGTGGATATTTTAATAGATTGCCAATTACATCTCTGTGAAAACCCTGAAAACCGGAAGTCATATCGTATAACTTGGTGCCAAGCAATACGTTAGCTAAAACTGTTCCAACTTTACTTAACATTCTTCTGTTAAACGGAGAATCGCCCATAGAACCGTCTTTAATGAATCTGGAACCGAATGCAACTTCATTTCCTTCATTTAAAACGCGCAAATACATAGGAATTGCTCTTGGATCATGTGATAAGCCTGCATCCATTTCAATGATAATATCATGACCATTTTCATAGGCAACTTTAAAGCCGGTTAGATATGCGTCAACAACATTCTTATTGTCAGGAGCCCAAATTACTTCAAATCTCGGATCTTTTTTGGATAAATCCTGGGCTAATTCTAATGTTTTATCCTTAGACGCGTTATCGATTACGAAATAAATTTTACCGGTGCCAATTACATTCATTACGCGCGTCAATAAATCAACAAACGGAACAAAATCTTGTTCTTCATTTGCCATTGGAATAGTTGCTGCCCAGTTTGTATATAGATACATAGAATTCTTAAAATTTAAACTATAAAGATAGTTCAAAAGAGTATAAAGTTGACTATTCAGCTTAAAATTAAATACAGTAAATTTTAATTGATTTGTCCTATAATTTATATTATGTTAAATAGTTTAAGTGAAATACAATTGAATATCAAGTAATTAACAAAACCAATAATTTTGAATATGCCAATATAATTTACTATTCTTCAGCTATTGCTAACAATTTATTAATCGTATACCATTTACGCGATGTGGCTGAAACTTTTAATTTATTCTCAAAAAAAGTATTACTGGGTTTTGTAGTACCGTAACTGGATATATTAAGAAATAATTCTTTGTCTACAACTTTAAACTTTAAATTCATCCGGTAAAAAATTTAATTCATTGATCAATTCCAGTTGGTTCGGCTTAGGTAAAATGGATAAAAATGTGATATACAAATTTTCCTGTATTTCATTGATAAATGGATTAGATGCTATAATTCTCGTTAAATCAACTACCGTTCTGATGATAAAAGGAACCTGAAATCCATAGATTTCCATAATTTTTAATTCTATTTGCTTAACAAGTAATGTGTTGTTTACTTTTTTGACTGATTTAATTATAACATTTCCGCTTTGTATATAGGTTATTACGTCTGTAAATCCTAAATCTGAGTATAATTGTACTAAATCAGTCATTAATATCTTCTTTTAACCGCTGACATTGATGCCACGTAGAATGGAAATATAGGCATGCATAAATTAAGAACTATAATAAAAATGTTAAACGATAATTGTCCTGAAAGTTAGATTGATTCTTGGTTTATGAACCAATTTCGTCTTTGATAAACAATGCCACCAGTGTTCTTGTGTTTCATCTTTCATTACTAATAGACTACCATTTTCCAGAAATAGAGATACTTTTTGCTGATTCAATTTGTGTTTAAATGAGAATTTCCGTTCTGCACCAAAACTAAAAGACGCAATGCTGCTGTACTTCGCTAATGTTTTTTCGTCGTCACTGTGCCAGGCCATACTTTCATCGCCATTGTGATAGAGATTCAACAAGCAAGAATTATAGGTTGTTTCCGTAATTTTTTCTGCTAATTGTTTCAGTTCCAGCAATTCTGTTGTCCAAGGCAAGGCTTCTTTAGTGATGTTTGAATATGTGTACGCATAGTTTTTGTCGCCATACAAGGCCACTTTTCGTTTGGTAATCATGTGTTTGCCGAAAATCATTGCTTCATCGTTTTTCCATTCAATTGTATGAAATAAAGCATCAAAATAATTTAATGCAGTTGTATGATTTAAAACTTTACCGTAATAAAGCACCGTTCCATCAAATGGCAATAAATTGGATATCGGTTCTGTGGTGAATAGGTTCAACTTAAAGTTTGCGGTGTTGGTTCAATTAAATCCCAAAGATTTCCGTATAAATCGGAAAAAACAAGCACTCGACCCCAAATTTCATCAACAAGCTCACGTACTATTTTAATATCATGATGTAACAAATTTTGATAATCTCTTTCAAAATCATCCGTATATAAAAACAAAAAAACTCTTTCACCAGTTTGGTTTCCAATTCTGCTTTTTTGTTCTTCATTTGTTGCTTCGGCTAGTAACAAACAACATTCCGTAGAACCTTTGGGCGCAATTAAAACCCATCGTTTTGTTTCACTTAAACAGGTATCTTCAATTAAATTGAAATGTAATTTCTTAGTATAAAAATCAATGGCTTCATCATAATTTTTCACTACTAAGGCAATATGTGCAATTTTTTGTTTCAATACCGAATATTAATTTGATTTAAATCTTTTATACTGATCATATGCGTAAAAACTCAGGTACTCGCCTGCTTCGATGCGTTTCTGAATATCTCGCCAGTACTTCGGATCGAAAATTTCGTTGTGTTCTGCCAAGAAAATCTCGCCGATCGGTCCATCCGGTGCCATAAATGCTTTAAATTCTTCCGGAAAAATATCATTTGCTTCGGCAGTTATCATTTCTGTATTACCACGCGTGTCATCATCATCGCTTTGTACCGGTATTCTGCGAAAACGGCAATCGGTGACTTTTGCAATTTCATCATAATCGTAAAAAATGACTCGTCCGTGTCTTGTAACACCAAAGTTTTTCAACAGTAAATCACCCGGAAAAATATTGGCAGCAGCCAGTTCTTTCACGCAAAAACCATAATCCAGAATAACTCTGCAAAGATTGATTGGATTTACTTCATTTTGCAGGTACATATTCAACGGTGTCATTCTTCTTTCTATATACACATGTTTAATGATGACTTTATCTTCTTTAAACTCTACCGTTTCTTTACAAGAATCCGTTAATTCTTTAATTAATTCGTGTGTAAATAAATTTCTTGGAAATTCTAAGTTCTCAAATAAGTGCGCATATGCCATTCTGCCAACACGGTCATTTATTTCTACTTCTTCATATTTTTTAATTACGAAATCTCTTGTACAGTTTTTAGGCGCTTCAAAGCGATCGCGAATGATTTTAAAGACGAAATTGTAATATTTCAGGGTAAAAACAGCCATCACCATTCCTTTTATACCTGGTGCAATGATGAATTTGTCGTCGTGATTATGAATATAATTCATTAAATCTCGGTATAAAATAGTCTTTCCGTGTCTGTAATAACCGATAGAGTCGTACAACTCTCCTACTGTTTTGTGGGTCAGCATGGCTTTCATGTAATCTATCAGCTGAGCCGGATATTTGGTATAAACAAAAAAGGAAGCTCTGGTAAAACTGAAAATTATACTGATATCAGCTGGAATATAGATAACGGAATCTACGAATATTCCTTTTTCTTCGTTCAGCAATGGAATTACAATAGGCATTGACCAGTTTTTGTAAAAAATACGTCCAACGACAAAAGCGCCTCTGTTTCGGTAAAAAACAGGCTTTAAAATCTCAATTCTGTCTAAAAACAAATTGGATTTTTGATGGATGATGGTTGGAGCCATTTCGTCAAAAATCATCTGCGCATCTCTGTCTATATCTTCAAACGGCACGTTGTATTTAAAATACTGCAGCATTTGCTTGATGGCCACTTTAGAAAAGTGTGTACATTCTATTGTATCAAAGATTTCCGTATCATATTTCGGCATCGGTTTATAATCCGTATAATCGAAAAACTCATAATCGGAATTGAAGCTTTTGTCTACAAAAACTTTTCTGGTGATGGAATTATAAAAGGTTTCAGAATTTAATTTATGTGGTTTGTCTTTTATAACTTTCGAAAAATCTTTCTTAATTGCTTTCCAGTATTCAATATTGTAAAGTTGTTCACCTAATAATTGTTTTGTATCTGAAAATACTTCGCGGACAAATTTACCGTAGAGTCGGTATCTTTCCTGTTGACGTAAAAACAAATCCTGATACATGCGTTTTTCAAAATATTCTTTCGCACATAGTGTGATATCATTATAGGAATTCAATAAAATATCATATTTACCGGCTATGTTATCAGCTACTTTGTGAACTGTTTCGTGGTTTACCATTTATTGTATTATTTTTAGAGCAGAAAAAACCGTTAGTTATACGCACAAATATAAATTAAAAATCATCAATTGATAAATTTAGAGCAAATCAGAATGTATTGTCTGCAAAAAAATGGAGTCACGGAAGATTTTCCTTTTGATGAAGAAACCCTTGTTTTTAAAGTGATGGGAAAACTATTTCTGCTGACAAATATAAATGACGTGGAAATTTCTGTCAACCTGAAATGCAATCCGGAACTTGCCATTGAATTACGCGAGCAATATGAAAGCGTGCAACCAGGCTATCATATGAATAAAAAAATGTGGAATACTGTTAAATATATAAATGAGTTTTCCGAAAGAGCATTTTTTGATATGATAGACCTTTCTTATATTGAAGTGGTAAAAGGTATGACCAAGAAAATGCAACAAGAACTGAGTAATTTACCATGAAGATACTTCGGTACATATTACTTTCTATTATTTTGCTGACAACACTCAGTGGGTTTTCTGAAGAGATTACTATTGACTCAGATTTTTCAGCAATAGATATTTATAATACACTTACAGCTGAGGTTAAACAAACAGCTCGAGTAATGGAATTTGAGGTTACTTTAATAAACAATTCAGGAAAAGAACAGCAGTTATATTTCAGCATTATCAATCCGACAATTAATAAAATTATTATTTATGAAGGAAAAGACAGCATCTTACTTGGCGATCTTATTCCTTTTACTAAAAGAGAATTTAAGCACATCAATCATGTGTATCCGTTGTTGCTGGCCAAAGACAGTAAAAGACAAATCAGGATTAATGTATATAATTCGTTACAGCATGCTTTAAACTTCAGGCTAAATCTTGCCACAGAAAATACATTTATAAAAACCACCAATCACGACAATTTCTTTAATGGAATTTTTTACGGCATCCTTTTTATTTATTTATTACTGTTGATATGCTTTTACATTTTCAGCAAGAGTAATTTTTTTACCATCTATTTATTGATTAATGTTTTTATGCTCTTGTTGTTCTTTTTATACAATGGTACTGGTAATCAGTTTTTCTGGTTTTTTTCAGCAGGTATTCAGCAATATATCGGATTTGTGGCCGTTGTTGGCTATCTCACGATGCACATACTATTTATCCGCACTTTTTTTGCCGTACAGTTAAAAACATTGTCTAAATTTCTAATCCGTATTTCTCTGGCTGTACTATTTGCATTTGGTGGTTTATTGCTGTTACGCGTTTACAATACATCATTATTGCACGCATCTTATGATTTTTACTTTCTGTTTATAAACGGAATTTTTATTCTATATGCAGTGATGGTGGTAACTATTAGTATTATTACTTACAGAGAATCTGGTAGCAGGGAAGTTTTATGGGTAATGATTGGTATGTTATTTCATTTTATAAACTGGATAATATTTATTAATAATGAATTTTTATCAATACACTGGCTAAATGTTATAGATAACTTTAAATTATTCCCAAGCACTATTTTTGTGCCGCAACTTAATTATTTAATTACGACGCTCGAAGTTTTTGTAGTAACTGTTTTTATTTCCATCAATTACCATAAGCTGATACGACAGAATGATTTATCAGCACAACGGTTGGAATACCTGCAAAAAAGAAATATTAATACGTTTGTGTTGGGAAAAGAAGAAGAACGGGAAATTATCACCAATGAAATTGACGCATCTATTTTTAAAGATATTGAACAGCTTAAACTTTCTCTTGCCGGTTTCCAGGTTTCTAAAGATGAAAAAAATATTATTCCATCTATTTTAAATGAAATTGATAAAACGCTGAACGATATTAAAAACATTACCAGCAATTACGTGGCACCGGATATGCAGCAAATGAAATTATCAGAATTAATTACCACTGCAACGGATAAGTTATTTCAAAGCATTACCACCAATTATGATTTCAGTAAAATACCGGAGAATTTTAAACTGAACGAAGTGGCCAATATAAATTTATATCGCATTTTTCAGGAAATATCGAATAATACCATTAAACATTCAGGCGCGGCAGAAGTGAATATTACAGCAATTAAAGACAATAAAACGTTGCAATTGAAGATAAAAGATGATGGTATCGGTTTTTCTGTATTATCTGAAAAAAACAAAGGTATCGGATTAATGAATATAGAATCCAGAATGAACAGTTTAAACGGAAATTTTTATCTGATGTCGAATGAAAAGAAAGGATCCACCATACATTTAATCATGAACATAAAAGATATTATCTGAAGCTGAAAATATACATACTAGCATTTTTGTTTATGAGTTGCCTTACTTTATCGGCAAGAGATTCTGTATTTGTAATCAACAAATCTCTTCGATGCAAACCTGCGTCTAAGTATCTGATAAAAACAGCTTCGCAAAATGATACGTTTGTTTACAAACTTATTTTACAGAATCAACAAGCTGTAGCACAGCAATTATTGCTGGAAATTCCGATACAACAAATCGACAGAATTATTGTACAGCAATATGACAGCAATGCTTTACAGAAAAATTATTTATTTACTACTCAAAAATTAAGTCAACGAATTTATTACGATAGAAATATTATTTTTCCTGTTGATTTAAAAGCGAATCAACTTAGCAGTATTCAATTTAAATTTCATAAGGATGACATTCATTCATATTTTAAACCGGAAATGCTGGTTTGGAAAAAAGATGCAAAAATCACCAGAACAGAAGCCTTGGAATTAACGCGAGGTGCATTTTATGGTATCCTGATTCTTTATACTTTTATTTGCATCATCCTTACTTTATTGCTCAATGCAAGAAATTACTACTATTATTTATTGTATCTGGTAGCCGGAATTGTTTATTTATTTGTGAAAAATAATCTCGGATATGAATTACTATGGCCGGATTCACCCTTACTGGATATTTTCTTAAAGAAAATATTGTTATCGATCTACCTTACTACTTCTGTTTTATTTTTGAAAGGGTTCATACAAAAAAGAATTAATCTGCCTCAGTTACAAGAAGTCTTGAGGTATTTCATTTATTTTAGTTTGTTGCTTATTTTTATTTCGCTGATTGGTGGATTACTCAGTACACCGGCACAAAAAACATTTATAATGCTGCAAAATATTTTTGCTATTGTCTGCCTTACTACCGTTGTAATTACATTCATTTTTGTTTATTTTAATACCAATGAACGTTCACTTGTTTTGTTTACATTGATGTATTTTATATCCTTTTCCTTTTTTATATTTTATCCGCAGCCGGAATTCGGAAGTGATGTTTTCGGTGTTTACCCTGGTCAGATCTACACCTACAGCAATGCATTTATCATTGCTACTATCATTTGTGTTTCTGCAGTATATCGCGTTATTCAAATTATTAAAAACAATGAACTATTAAAAAAAGAAGTACGACTCATTAATTCTCATAATAACTTTTCACTGATTGAAGGTCAGCAAAACGAACGAATGCGTGTAGGCCGTGAGTTGCACGATGGTATTGGCATTATGATGTCTGCAGTAAAAATGAGAATGTCTGCCTTGAAAGTTTCTGATGAAAATGAAAAAAATAAATTGAAAGAAATCACAGAAGAAATTGATCTTATATGTGAAAGCATCCGTACCTTTTCACATACTTTATTGCCGCCAACACTCAAAAAATTTGGTATTAAAGCTGCTTTGAAAGATATCCTGGAAGACTATAAACAATTAAATCCTTCGCTAACATATAATTTTAATATTCCGGACAACCTCTCTCCTGTTTCACAACAATTGATTTATGATTTCATAAAAAATATGATCCGATATTTCAGTGCTAATAAACCTGAACAGCTTACAATCAGTATTTATGTAATATCATCAATTAAGGAGGCGCAAATACGTATTCAATACACCGGCACACAATTAAATTTGAACGATGAATCGATTAAATTAGTAAATTCTACCATTGATTTACTGAATGGCAAATTTCAAATAAACCTTTTAAATGCCTGGAATTTCAGATTGCACATGGAATTTCCTGTGCTGACAAATGAATAAGAGTAAAGTTGTTATAACTTGATAATATCAATTTCAAGTATTGGTTTTCAGTAGTTTAAATGATTTTTGGAAAAGTTTTAGATTAATGGTATTTTTGTCATAACCACCGCATGCAAAAGGAAAAATACTATTACAATCCCAACACGCTCAAATACGAGAAATACAAAATCAGTATCGGGCAACGTATATTGCGAGTGACCGGTTTTTTTACGTCTGCTTTCTTTTTTGGCTTTCTGGCAATGGTTTTGGGTTATAATTTCTTTGACAACCCTGATGAACAAAGCAAGAAGAATGAACTGAAGCAAATGCAGGAAAAGTATGAAATTCTGGACAAGCGAATCAATTCTTTATCTAAAGTGCTGGAAGACATGGGTGAACGGGACGATAATATTTACAGAGTAATTTTTGAATCGGATCCCTTACCGGATAATTTGAGAAATGGAGGCATCAATAAATCAAAAATATATGCTCAGCTGAAGGATTTGCCGGAATCTGAAATAATATCTTCTACGCTGCAAAAGCTGGAAAGTATAGAAAAACGTGCGTTTGTACAGTCAAAATCGTATGATGAACTGGCGAAAATGATAAAGAACAAAGAAGCAATGCTTGCTAGTATTCCGGCCATTCAACCGGTTTCTAATAAAGATTTAAAACGTATTGCTTCCGGTTTCGGGTATCGGATTGACCCGGTTTATAAAACACCAAGAATGCATGCAGGATTAGATTTTTCAGCTGAGACAGGCACTCCGGTTTACGCCACAGGCGATGGTGTGGTGGAAATTGCCGGTTCCCAGGGCGACGGCTATGGCAACAAAGTAGTGATAAAACATGGTTATGGCTATGAAACGCTCTATGCGCATAACAGTAAAATACTCGTAAGGGTGGGTACATCGGTAAAAAGAGGTCAAACGATTGCACTGGTGGGCAGCACAGGAAAAAGTACCGGTCCGCATTGCCATTATGAAGTATGGAAAAATGGCGTTAAGATAGATCCGGTAAACTATTTCTTTAATGATTTAACACCTGAACAATATGACCAGATGCTGAAAATTGCCGAGCAAAGCAATCAGGCATTTGATTAAATAAATTAATAGTTGGCAAACAGCTAGTTTACTCATTTGCCAACTTATAAAATTGTAAACTGCAAACTATTAAGATATGCCTTACAAAGAGAAAGAAATAGAGAAAATGTACTTTACAATTAGTGAAGTGGCCAAGCAGTTTAATGTGGCTGCTTCATTGATTCGTTTTTGGGAAACGGAATTTGAAATCCTAAAACCCAGAAAAACAACAAAAGGCAATCGGTTGTATTCTAAAAAAGATATTGAGAATTTCAGGCTCATTTATCATTTGGTGAAAGAAAAAGGCTACACACTGGATGGTGCAAAAAAGAAACTGAAAGAAGGCGTTACTGCAGGAGAAAATAATCCTACTAATAATGCAGAAATTGTATCGCACCTGAAAAATATTCGTAAATTTTTAGAAACTATGTATAACGAATTATAATGAAGTTACCTGCGAACCATCAAAAGCTTATAGTTTCACTTAGCCTGCTTTGTATGCTGGCTGCCTGTCAGCAAAACAATAACAAAGCCTCAATTGAAAATGCATCGCCTTATTTTTCTAATTTCTTTACCGGAAATGAAGAAGCCGTGCTGCGTGGTATTCAGTTTAACAGTACACAGGATGAATTAAAAAAGCAGGAAAAAGCAAAACTGTATGAAACCACACCGGATCATCTCTTTTATGAATTTTCCTATCCTAAAGATTCGACAGCATTTTCTGAATATGCCAATATTCAATATTTTTTTAATGAAAACAATCAGCTGGATATCATTATTGCAGAAATTTACCTGAATGATTCTACACAGGAACAGCAGTTAAAAAACAACCTGACGGATTATTATAATCAACGTTTTGGAAACCCTGACAAAGATGAACAAGAACACGAAGTCTGGACCGGTTATTTTACCGATGCCACGCTCGATAAAAAAATACCTTACTCGGTAGCTATGAAAAAAATGAATGGTGAATTTGGTATCGGTATTGAATATGTTCGTCAGTAAGAGAATGGTATGCTTCACCTGAACTTCTCTACTTTTCCGGTTTTATATACAGAACGACTCGTATTGCGCGCCACAACGCTGCAAGATGCAGATGCGATCAGTAGTATAAGAAGTGATAAAAGTGTAAATCAATTTTTAGACCGTCCGAAGCTATTTTCAAAAGCTGAAGCAGAAAACCGCATACGAAAGATAGAAAACGAAATCAAAAATGCCGAATGTATTGAGTGGATTCTGCAATACAAAGACAATGCTAACATGTTAGGCTCCATTTGCTATTGGAATATTGTTGCGAAAAACGACAAAGCAGAAATTGGTTATGAAATGCATTCTCAGTATTTTGGAAAAGGTATTATGCAGGAAGCAATTAAATGTATTATTGATTATGGTTTTAACGTCATGCAATTAAAAACGATAGAAGCATTTCCATTGGCAGCGAACAGCAGATCCATCCGACTGCTGGAAAAAAATAATTTTACAAGAGATTTTAATATTGAGCAATATAATTTATCTGAAAATGAAAAACAAACAACCGCTGTATATGTGCTGCGTAAAAGAAATGATGCATTATAGGACAACAATAGAGTTACAGAATGAATCGTATAAAAAAACAAACAGCCGGAAATAATTCCGGCTGTTCATTTTTATATGCTATAGTTTAGTTCATAAAAAAATGCTGTAATGCATATTTAACGACTTAACACCTTTGAATAAGCGTACATTTTTGTCTCTTCTTAATATTATCTTTTTAGTTGTTTTAAAAGACGAGATAAAGAGTACCAGCATTAATAGCATGAATGCTGAAAAAATAAAAAATAACATGGGCGGGTTTTTATGTTACTTAAATATGTACAATATTTTCGTAATGCGCAACTAGTTGACTTACTTCTTGATGCAAGTCAATTTTAGCATAAGCTATCAATATAAGCTATCTTTAATTTATTTAGCTTATCTACATGCTCCCGTTTCTTTAGGACTATTTACAATTTCTTCCAATTGTTGCTGCGTTATAAATTGTGCGCTGTAAGTGCCGCCATTATTAATAATCTGACCATAAAATGCCCTAAGGTGGTTTCTACTGCCTTTAAGTAAATTATTATAAACAAATATAATATCCTGATTATCCACGTCATCGAGCAGCTTTTGTAAATCAAAAATATCTAAATCTTCGATGGTAGCACCAACGTTGAGTGCATCCAGCAGACTATTATTACCAGTTGTTACTAATTGATTATATAACCTTTGTAACGTAGTATCATTAAAAACACCTGTTCCATTTCCGGAAGCCGAATCTGCCAGATCATATTTTGCAAGCAATGCCATAACTGCTTCCGTATGCGTTTGCTCGCTGCTTGAAATATTGTTAAAAATCATCATTCCCCATTTAGTATATAACGCAGTATATACATCATGGGCCAGTTTCTCTTCTTCACGCATCAGTACTAACCCTTTTAATTCTGCATCACTGAGTGCTTCTTTTGGCAGTGCGGCAATTTGATCTTTGAGATTATTTCCGTGTTGTCCGTTGTCTTTATTGCAACTCATAGTCAAAACAGCAACGAATACTGCGATGAAAGTGGTGAATGACGTTTTCATATCTTATTTTTTAATAAATTTATACAGGAATTTACCAATGAGTGGTAACATTTGTTACATGCTAAACTTTTAAAACAAAACATGAAGATTATAGAATTATCAGAAAGACCGGTTTTATTGAAAGAAGCTGTTCAGAATTTCTGGACTTGCTGGGGCAATGAAACGAATTTTATATTTTATGAAGACTGCATCATTCATGCATTAAAACCGGAAAACAGCTTGCCAAAATTTCATGTACTGCTGGAAGAAAATAAGATAATTGGTTCTTATGCATTGCTTACCAATGACATTATCAGCAGACAAGATCTGATGCCCTGGTTTGCCTGCTTGTTTGTAAATGAAGATAAACGCAATATCGGACTGGGTGAACTTTTATTAACGCATGGTCCGAAAGAAGCCAATCTTAAAGGATTTTCGATGCTTTACCTGAGTACAGATTTGGAAGGATTTTATGAAAAGAAAGGCTGGATCTTATTTGGCGATGGATGTGGTGTAAGTGGAGGATATAATAAAATATATGCTAAACAAACAACACAATAAAGACTGAACGTTATGCAGTTTATAACGCTGAAACTAATTAAACAAAGCATCGAACTCACTTAGTAACAGACATAAATGGCCGTATATTTCTTCCTGACCATCATATTCACGATAAGCAAATCCTGCAATATGACTTTGAGTTAGAAATGCATCTTTATTAGCAATTATAAATTGTACTCTTGGAATCAAAACGAACTGCAACCATTCTGTAAAAGCCATTGTATTACAACCGAAAGCACCCACATCTGTAATTTTTCTGATGCTATGTTTTCAGATGCCCAAACATTTAAACGTTTTAATTCATTTTCAATTTTATTGATTTGAATTTCACAAAGTGCATATGTATCTTCCTTCATATTCATACTTATAAAGATAATCATCCAATCGTTACCACAGCAACTTTACTTAAAATATGTGCATAATATGTGCATAGTTCACTATCAGCAGTGTGCATAAGGATATGCAAAAGTATATGCAAAACAATCAGCAGAAAAAGTGGCGGAATTCATGAAAACGGTCTATTTTTAACATACGTTATTTGAATGCCTGATATGTGAGAGAAATGGAAGAGCTAAGCATTGTAACAGATGTGAAACTTCCGGCTGAGGAATAGTGTTAAAACTATTTTTTTTCAGACACAAAAGGTTATCAGAGTAAACAGAATACGCAGAATATACTCTTTAAAAAGAATGAAACTGCAAATTTGGAAGACAAGGTTTTACAACTTTGTCTTTTTTTTTGTTTTCAACGCATCACCATTCGTATTTTATGATTTTTTAAGATTTTGCTTTTCAGGTATAGAAATTATGTAATCTATTCCAATTATTGTACAACTATTACAGAAAGTATAATTTCATTTTTGTTGGATATAATTTCAATTACCTAAACAACCAATTATGTCTGATAAAACTAACACCATTGACATTAAAAAAATAAATCTTTACTGCAAAAGGATATTGTTTCTGCAGCAGAAAAAACAATACATCAGGAGAAACATCATAAAACAGTAAGAAATAAAATAGGCGTTTGTATGGATCACCACCATGCAAATTTTATTTGCTACACCAACAATCCGACAGAAAGAACTTCTGTAGAATCTGATTTTACGAATGAAATGAAAGCAGATGCTTTAGGAAACAGTGAAAACATCATGTACAATAAAGGACAACAACAACTAAACGGTTTTTATAAAAAAATTATTGCCGTACTTAAAAACTACGATGAAATATTGTTGTTTGGTCCGACAGAAGCCAAAACTTAATTAGCCAATATTTTAAAAGAGAATCAATACTTTGATAAAAAAGAAATTGATGTTATACAAACTGATAAGATGACTAAAAACCAGCAACATGCATATGTACACTCCTATTTTTCCACTAAATAATTACCCGTACACCTTATTAATTATCAAATAAAGGTATAATATTTACGATCAAATATGCCTGATTTGATTGTATTACATCCTTTGTTGCCTTTTAAATTATATACATAATAATTAATTTTGTTTCATTTTTTTTGCCTTTCTGTTAAAATATTCCAAATTTGAGCAATCTGAATTAATGTCTAATCAACTAATTATTAATCTGTCATTTCTGCAAATAAATACTGTATGTAATTGTACTCTTATTTTACAAGAAACATTAACTTAAATTGTTTTAATGAGTTAATCTCATTAATTTCGCATTTCAAGTTATGATTATTAAAATTACCTTTCCGGATGGCGCAGTAAAAGAATTCAATGAAGGAATTACTGCCTTAGAAATTGCTGGTCAACTCAGCAACAGTCTGCCTAAAAAAGTACTGGCAGCAGAAATCAATGGCGAAGTGCAGGATGCCACACGCGCCATCAACGCCGATGCTACGCTAAAATTACTGACCTGGAATGATACCAATGGAAAATCTACCTTCTGGCACTCTTCTGCTCACTTATTTGCAGAAGCAATGGAAGCTTTGTACAAAGGCGTGAAATTCGGAATTGGTCCGCCTATTGAAAATGGCTTTTACTACGATATTGATACCGGCGATGTTTCCATCACCTTAGCGGATTTGCCGAAGATTGAAAAGAAAATGGCGGAACTGGCCAACCTGAAAAGCGAATACAAACGTCAGGATATCACCAAAGCAGCTGCTATTAAATATTTTGAGGAAAAAGGCGACGAATATAAACTGGAATTACTGGAAGGATTAGAAGACGGACAAATCACTTTTTACAATCAGGGCAATTTCACGGATTTATGTCGCGGTCCGCATATTCCAAACACCGGTCACATCAAAGCCATCAAACTGATGAAAGTTGCCGGTGCATATTGGCGTGGCGATGAAAAACGCAAGCAATTAACCCGTATTTACGGGGTTACGTTCCCGAATCAACAGGAACTGGACGAGCATTTGCGTTTATTGGAAGAAGCGGAAAAACGCGACCACAGAAAATTAGGTCAGCAACTGGAATTGTTCGCCTTCTCGCAAAAAGTGGGTTCAGGTTTGCCGTTGTGGATGCCAAACGGAACTTTTGTACGCGAACAGCTGACGGATTTCTTAAAAAAAGAACAAATTGAAAGAGGCTATTTGCCGGTGGTGACACCACACATTGGCAAGAAAGATTTATACGTAACTTCCGGTCACTACGAAAAATATGGCAAGGATTCATTTCAACCCATCCATAC